>JBEGPS010000249.1:0-2972 GCA_041181325.1 Pseudomonadota bacterium | reverse complement strand
TGTCGGCCTTGACCCCTCAAGCCAACTCCACCGCCGCCTTCAACTGCGCAGGGCTGCTGTACAGGTAAGCGGCAGTGGTAGCAATGTTGCGGTGCCCCGCCAGAGTTTTCAAAATATGGATCGCCGTGCCCTTGTTGGCCAGCGTGGTCAGGAACGACCTACGGCCACTGTGGCTGCTGGCCCCGTTGATGCCTGAGCCGGTGTAGAGCAAAGTCAGCGTCTGGGACAGACTGTTGGCGCTAAACCCCTGTTTGATGCTCTTTTGGCTGGGAAAAAATGGGTACTCAGCACCCAAGCACTTGGCCTGGGCGGCGTAGGCCTGTAGTTCTTCCCTCAAGCGGATGCTGACAAACACAGTGCGCGCATGGCGACCCTTGGTCATGTCGGGCAGCATGGTCGATGTCAACTATCCTGACCGCTCGGCGACAACTATCCTGGCCGGTGGAAGCGGGGAATGAATTTGATTGCTTATGTGCTCGAGCGCGCCTTTCGCACAGGCGGGGCATGCCCCGCCTGTGCGGCGCGACGGCGGTAGCTCTCCACGTTCATCTCCAGAATGGTTGAGTGGTGCACGAGTCGGTCAACGGCAGCCAGCGTCATAGCCGGTTCCACGAACACCTCGCCCCACTGTGAGAACGGGGTGTTGGCAGTAATGGCCAAACTCTTACGCTCATAGCGCTCGGATATCAGCTCAAACAAGACGGAGGTTTCCGCCTGATCGCGCCGAACGTAGCTAAGGTCATCGAGAATCAGCAAGTCAAATCGGTCTAGTTTGGCCAGTTCCTGCGGCAGGCGTAAATCTCTTCGTGCCGCCTGCAGACGCTGCACCAGGTCTGAACACCGCGTAAACAGAACGCGCCGACCGGCATCTATCAAGGCATGCCCCAGGGCGCTGACCAAATGGCTTTTGCCCACGCCCGGTGGCCCGAACAGCAACACATTGGCGCCCCGGTCAATCCACTCAGTTCCCTCAGTCAGCGCCATCACCTGCGCCTTGGACACACTGGGCACGGCTGAGAAGTCAAAGCTGGAGAGCCGCTTGCCCGGACTTAATCCTGACTCATTGCGGTGTCGGTCAATCCGACGGGCCTCGCGTTCATTGATTTCATGCTCCAGCAAAGCCTCCAACAACCGGTGTGCGGGCCAGCCCTCAAGGTCAGACTGCGCGCACAGGTCACCGGCCAACCGTTTGATGGTGGGCAGGCGCAAGTCGGTCAGCATCATCCCCAGCCGGGCTGAAGTGGCGGCGGTGGTAGTTGTCGTCGTTGTTGTCGTCGCGGCCGTTGTAATTGACGCCGCGCTCATAGGGCCACCTCCAACAGGACGTCATAAGAAGCCAGCGTAGGCAAGGTCACAACCACCTGTGGTACTTCCCCCGTGGGCGGTGCCAGTAGCTGCGTCAAGGCGTTGAGGTCGGGCAATTGGTCCAATGCCATCAACTGGTCCAGCTCATGGGCCAGTTGGGCCTCGTGCCCGTCAGCGGCCAGGACCAGCAAACCGACCATCGTTTTACAGGCTTCACGTTCGGGGCGCTCAGAGATGAGTCGCTCCCACGTTTGGCGGTATACCGCGCGGGGGAAGGCCGCATCGCGCAACACCCAACGGGCGAATGCACCGGGCTTGCGTTTCAAAGCGCCCACCAAATGCCGGTAGTCGATGGCGCGTCCAACGCGCTGCCCCTGTGCGGGTCTTGCCCTTGGCAGACTCAGTACGCATTGGCCACCGAGCCAGCATTCAACATGCTGCGCATACTGGCGCACCATCAATCGGTGGCCGATGAGTTGGCTCGGTACGCTGTACAGCACCCCCTTGAGGGTGAAGACGGCGTATTTGCTAACCCGTGCAGGAATCTCTTCAAACTCGGCGGTGCGCCGCACCGGCAAGGGCTTCAGCATGGCGCGTTCAGTGACCAGAAACTTGGCCGCGCGCGTATTCATGCGCTGCACGATGGTGTCGACAAACGTTTCGTAATCGGGGCGTGTATCAAAGCTGCGACTGCCGCGCAGACACAAGGCCTGCTCCAGCGCGGTCTTCAGTGAGTTGTTGCGTGATTCGATGGAGCCGTTCTCGTTGGATTGGCCGGGGTTGCAGCGTGTTGCACGCAGCCCGTAGTGACTGCACAGGTCTGCATATCGCTTGGTCAATTCCTCTTGTTCGGCCAAATTCTTGAATGCTGCCGACAGACTGTCTGTGCGGTGTTCTTCTGGCACACCGCCCAATGCCCAAAGTGCAGCCTGTAATCCCGTGGACAGTGCCATGAAGCTCTCGCCAGAGTCGATGACTGCGACGTGGCGCCATCCGGAATATGCCAGTGCAAATTGGTACAGGCGGTGAGTAAACACCACGCCGGCAATCTCCACGTTGAGTTCATCAGCCACGGTGAAGTCCGAGATGCCTTGGCGTCCTGGCGGATGTTCCTGGGCGAAGTAGACCTCCCGCTCTGCTCCAAACTTGGCACGCCACAGACGTATGCGCCGTTGCAGGGTTCGCAGCACGCTGGTGTCCCACTGGCCGGGATAGCGGCGCTGGAGTTCTTCGAGCAAGGTGACGGCATTGAGTCTGGCGTCGGTTTGCAGCAGCGGGATGACTTCGCTATCCCAGACCGCACTCAGCGGGTCTTCTCGGGTGCGCCAGTTCCGTTGGGGTCGCTGGGATGGCAGTCCTTGAGCGTCGTCGATACGCCGGGCGCTTCGCTCGCTGATGCCGACTTTGGCGGCAGAAGCTACTTGGCTGAGCTTGTTGCGGTGTTGTTTGTACTTGAGCACTTGGTGGTCCGTGATTCTCTTGCCGGGCATGCTTGCTACCTTCGATTTGTGTTCGAAGGTCCAACGGTAGCCCCGCCTCCCGGACCCGCCCGGTGTAGGCCTCTAACCGGCCAACATAGTTGTCGTTAACCGGCCAAGGTAATTGTCGTCAACCAGCACAGGCAGCTCAGAAAGCAATGTGATGGCGTGGGGGGTCAAATTGATCGT
>JBEGPS010000248.1:0-9682 GCA_041181325.1 Pseudomonadota bacterium | reverse complement strand
CTGGGCGACCGCATTACCGCTGCGCGTGCCATTGGTTTGGCGCTGATTGTGGGGGGTGACTTGCTGGTGGGTGGGGCCAGCTTGCTGCACGCGCTGGACGGCAGCGGCATCTGGCGTGGCGATGTGTTGTTTGTGTGTGCGGCCATGACGTGGTCTGCCTACAGCGTGTTGGTGCGCCGCTATGCGCTCGATGCCGTGCGCGCCACCATTGCCATTACTGCGCTGGCGTTTGTGACCTACATGCCCATCTACACCGTGCTGCTAATGTTGCACTGGGTGCCGGGCAAAGTGCTGGTGGCCCCGGTGGGCGCGGTGGCGTTTCAGATGCTGATGCAGGGCGTGGGCTCGGTGGTGGTTTCTGGCATGACGTTTACCAAGATGATTCAGCACTACGGCCCGGTGCGCTCCACCATGATCACTGCGCTGGTGCCGGGTTTATCGGCTATTTCTGCCGCCATCTTTCTGGGCGAGCCCTTGCACTGGAATCTGCTGGCGGGGCTGGCGTTGGTGACCGGTGGCATCTTGTTTGGGGTGCGCAAGACAGCCGCAAGTGCTTCTAAAAGTGCTCCTAAAAACATAGCTGATTACGCACACCCCACGGGGGCTAAAGGCTGATTTGTCTTTAAAATCATGAATTTTTTGGCGTTTGATACCAGTACCGAAGTGATGTCCATTGCTGTTGGAAAAACAGGCGATGACGCAGTGCAGCAGTGGCTGCATACCGCCACCGGTGGCGCAAAGGCGTCTACCGGGTTGATTGCCGGTGTGATGGACTTGCTGCATCAGGCTGGCCTGGCACTGACCGATTTGGACGCCATCGCCTTTGGCGCAGGCCCCGGCTCGTTTACCGGCTTGCGCACTGCCTGCTCGGTGGCGCAGGGGTTGGCGTTTGGAGCCGATGTGCCGGTGTTGCCGATTGACACGCTGCTGGCCGTTGCTGAAGAAACGCGCTACACCGCGTGCGCTGATGCAAATGCTTTGCGGTTGACCGCGCTGCTGGACGCCCGCATGGACGAGATGTATTGCGCCACTTACGATTTTGCGGATGGTGTGTGGGCGGAGGTGGAAGGCAGCCACCTGGTGCGGCCCGAAGTGTTCGCGGCAGAACGTGCAACTGTTGCCGTCGCGGATTCTGGCAACGTGCTGGCGGGCAACGTGTTCGCTGTGTACGGCGAGCGCTTGGGCACGTTGCTCGGCATTACCGCACTGCCAACCGCTGCTGCCATGCTGCGCCTGGCACCCGCACTGATGGCGGCAGGCAAAGCCGTACCCGCCGACCAGGCCCTGCCGAGCTACATCCGTGACAAAGTAGCCAAAACCACGGCCGAGCGCATAGCCGAAAAAGCGGCTGCAATGCAGCTGCCGCCCGTGGCATCAGGTGCGGCATAAGCGGCACAATATCGGCATGAACGCACGGCTGGAATCTATGGAAGCGCTGTTTGAGCCCTTGCTGGCCGACCGGCTCGAAGAAATCATGCGCGTCGAACAACGCACCTATGCCCACCCCTGGACGCGCGGCAACTTTATCGATGCACTGCATTCGGGCTACCAGGCCCAAATGCTGATGGCCGAAGGCCATGTACTGGGCTACTTTGTGGCCATGAAAGGTGTGGACGAAGTGCACCTGCTCAACATCACCGTGGCCCCTGAATTTCAGGGCCAAGGCTGGGCCCGCGTCATGCTGGACGCGTTGGCCATCTGGGCGCGCGGCCAAAATGCCGAATGGCTATGGCTGGAGGTGCGCGTGGGAAATGCGCGCGCCATGCACGTGTACGAGAGCCACGGCTACAGCCGCGTAGGCCAGCGCAAAAACTACTACCCAGCAGGCAGCGGCCAGCGCGAAGACGCGGTGGTCATGAGCCTGCGTTTGTGACCACCATGACCCTCCAACTAGACGCACGCCAACGCGCGATGCTGCAAGAAATGGGCGTGCAAGTGTGGCTGCCCGGCACCGCGTTTGCTACGGTGCCCGCAGATACCCCGGCCGAGGTGGCAGCGGCTGTAGCGCAAGCGCCTGCGCGCACTGCGGCGTCGCATGTGCCCGCCGCGCTGCAAGAGGCGGCTGCAAGGCAAGAGCTGCCCGTGCGTGTGCAGGCCGTCAACGCCGCCGCGTTGGATTGGTCAGAACTCACAGACACCGTTGCCGCCTGCCAAGCCTGCGGCTTGTGCGCCGGACGCAAGAGCACCACGTTGCTGGCCCCCACAGTGCAGCAGCAGGACTGGATGGTGGTGGGCGACCCGCCTGATGAAGACGAAGACCGCGCGGGGCAGCCCTTTGTGCAAGCCAGCGGCGTACTGTTGGATAACATGCTTAAGGCCGTAGGTGCCAGCCGCAACGGCGCGGGCGCAGCCGGTGTGTACGTCACCAACGTGGTGAAGTGCCGCCCCCCCAGTGGCCGCATTCCGCAAGCTGCTGAGCTGGCGCAATGCGCGGGCTACCTGCAACGCGAAATTGCGCTGGTGCAGCCCAAAATGATTGTGGCCATGGGCCGCTTTGCCAACCAGGTGCTGCTCAGTGGGCACCCCGAATTGGCGGCACAGCCTTTAGGCAAACTGCGCGGCACGGTGTACCAGTACCAAGGCGTGCCGGTGGTGGTTACCTACGCGCCCAAAGTTCTGCTGCGCGCACCCGTTGACAAAGGCAAAGCCTGGGCTGATTTGTGCTTGGCCATGGACACGCTGGAGTCCTTATGACGCTTGCCGATGAGCCCGGCCACCTGATTCGGCGCGCCCAGCAAATTGCTGTGGCGGTGTTTCATGATGTACACGGTCGCCACGTCACCCCCATTCAATACGCTATTTTGCGCACATTACATGAAGCTCCGGGGATTGACCAGGTGACCTTGGCGAACTTGGTCGCCTTAGATACGTCTACGGCAGCCGACATTGCAGCACGGCTCGAGGCCAAAGGCTGGATCGTGCGCCACGTGCTCCCTCGGCGTCAGCGCAGCTTGGCGCTCACGCCGGAGGGTGAAACCGTATTGGACGCGCTGCGCCCTGGCGTGCAGGCTATGCAGGCAACCTTGATGGGCAGCATGGAGCCTGCAGAGCAGGCCGAGTTTTTGCGCCTACTGCGCAAGTTTGTGCATTTTCAGGGATAGTTTTTAAGGCGGTAGTGGCATTGGACGCTGCGTCGAGCACCGCGGATAGATCTGTCTCCAGCATATTGGCGGGGGTCTGGCCTTTAAGCCGTAGGTTGGGGCTGGCAAACCATAGAGCAATTGTCCAACTCGATGACTCACGGGGCAAGGTTTCACACACTTGGTGTGGCCCTGATTTGAGTGACCAGTCTGACAACTCAAACTGAAACATGGGAAACCAGCAGCACCCACGCCACTCGAAATTAAAAACCCGCTTTTGCGCAACCAAAGTGGCCAAGGTTTCGATTTTTGAGCACTGGTATTCGGCCAATAACCGCGCTACAACATCGCCGGGTGCTGTTCCACCACTATCGCGAAATGCGGTCAAAAGTTCGATAAACGTTCGGCCATTGGGTTGTTCCGATGCACCTTGAAGCTGCGACTGGCGCAGCGTCCGCGGCGCCGTTGGGTTCGTTGTAGTGGACGCAAGTCTATGGAGCGTGAGTGTGTTTTGCATAGTAAAGCTCAGTTGTCCGCGTACTGTGTTCTGCTTGGCTTTTGCAATCTGTGCGCTATGCCGCAAACCTGAGGCCACGTCTGAGTTGCATCGACCGTGCCTATGTGATTAGTCGATTGGTAGCAATGTTTGAAAGCGTACAGAGCGCGAACGTTGCAAAAAATACCATGCACTCGAGCAACTAATTCAGTCGAAATTGTTGCTCTTGTCGTATCGATTAACCAAGGAGTATTCAATGAAAATTTCAATCAAGCACACTGCAGTCGCGTTGGCACTTGTAGGCGTGGTCAGTGGAGCCCAAGCCACTTTGCTGCTTAACAACGTGCCCACTTCCAATGTAGACATCGCGGTCGGTTCGTTTGGGGGCGTCCTGCTGGACTCGGCTACTACCCTTATCAACAACACAAGCTACAACGGTACGGCCCGCACAGCGGTGTATGACACGGGTACCGGCTTGGACTACTACTACCAGTTCACCAATAACGCTAACTCCAAAAACGGAATTGAACGCTTCACCGGGTATGACTTTTCGTTGCTGGGCGCCAGCGCAGTGAATGTTTATCAGACCAGTGCTGCATTTGGCATCTTTACTGCGGGCACCGAATTTTCGGACGGCGCAGACCGCACACCAGCAGGTGTCATTGGGTTTAGTTTCATACCTAATGGGAATTCCAAAGTCGCCCCAGGCACTACCAGCTTCACGCAAATTGTTCGCACCAACGCGCGCAACTACACCACGGGCAACTTTGGCCTGTTAGACGGCATTGGTGATAACGCCAAGGGCTTTGGCGTTGCAGCACCTGTGCCTGAGCCAGAGACTTACGCAATGTTGTTGGCTGGCTTGGGAATGGTTGGAACCATCATTCGTCGCCGTAAAGCTAAGCAAGGCTAAAGCACACGCGCTGGCTTTCAGCAGCTAAGCCCCGATCGTCATTGACGGGGCTTTCTTTTTCTTTTTAGACGCGGGAGTCGCCCCAGCGCAGTTGGGCGGCGTCGTCGCCACGGTAGAGCGTATTACCGTTGCGGTCTACGCAGTATTTGCGTGAAACGATCATGTCTATAAAGTGCATATTTGCAGGGATTCTGATGTATTCAAAAAGAATACTACGTGTGATTTTTGCGCCTGTTTTAAGCACGCAGCCGTGGCCTATCCAAGTTGGGCCGGTGATGGTGGCACCAGGCTCTACACGCGCACCAGAGCCGATGTACACAGGTCCCTCAATGCTGACTTGATCCCACGCTATGCTGACGTTCAGACCAACCCACACACCAGGACGCACCTCGCGCCCCGGCATTTGCATGCTCGACACTTCGCCGCTAAGCACGCGTTGCAATACCGCCCAGTAGTCACTCACACGGCCGATATCAATCCAGTTGAAGGCCCGGTTCTGTACATAGAAAGGGCATTTATCCTCTACCAATTTAGGAAAAAGTTGCGCACCAATGTCTTGGATTTCGCCCTTTGGAATAAGGGCCACTACTTCGGGTTCAAAGATATAAATGCCCGTACTTGCCAGCGTTGACAAAGCGCTAGCGGGTTCAGGCTTTTCTTGGAAAGATGCAATGCGGCCATCTGCATCTGCAACCACAATACCGTAAGACGCAACGTCTTCGCGCGGCACGTTAAGCGCAATCACACTGGCCATGGCGTGTTTGGCTTTGTGCTCTGCAAGGGCTGCGGTAATGTCCAAGTCGATCAATGCGTCGGCACATAAGACCAGCGTGGTGGTATCAAAGAATCCGCCAAAGTCCTGGATGCGGCGTAGGCCACCGGCTGAACCCATGGGGCGCGGCAAGATGTCGCCGTGATCGCACACACCCTCATAGGAATAGCCAATCTGCACCCCCCAGCGGCTACCGTCGCCAAAGTAGTCCTCTATTTTTTGGTAGTGGTAAGCCACATTCACCATGATCTCGGTAATGCCGTGCAGGGCTAGATGTTCAATCAGGTACTCCATCACGGGCTTGCCCAAGATGGGCACCATGGGCTTAGGTAAGTCGCGCGTTAACGGACGTACACGCGTGCCTTGCCCAGCCGCCAAAATCATGCCTTTTGCCATTGGTTCTCCCTGATTAATCCATTTGTTAACCGATAAGTTTTTCGCTTTTTCGTCGCCTCCGTCGGTTCGCCAGGTGACACACGCCTGCGCCAATCGGGCTATGTACCAAGTGACTTACCCCACCTACGATCACTACGTAAGCAATTTTGAATGCATACACCTTTGGGGGGGAATACTTTGTCATACCAACATACACAGTCCAGTCAGGACTATGCCTACCTAGTACCATTGGGGTCCTTCCAGCAGGATCTCACTATGGCTGTTTTGCCGACGAACGATCCCAAAGAAATCCACCAATACCATCGAGTGATGGCCCAGTCGGTTGGGCTGCGTACCCATCAGGATGTGCTTGTCTGGCTGCAGGGCGATATGCAGCGCTATGTAGCCCACGATGTTTTGGTCGCCGCTTGGGGCAATTTCAGCACCGGCGAAATCCAGCATGACGTGATCTCTAAATTGCAGGGGGTGCGTTCAGAGCATTCCAATCCTTTGGCGCTAAAGCCGTTGCTGCTGCGCTTTTTTGCGCGGTGGGACGAGTCTGACAAAAAGACCTTTGCGCTGACTGCCGGTGCGAGTGGTTTCTTGCTCGATAGCCAAGGCTCTAGTTGCACCTTAGGCGCCGCGCTGCGCACCATGCGTTCAGCCATGGTGCACGGCATCAAGGACGCTCGCGGCGGTCACGACTGCCTCTATGTTGTTTTCAGTGCCGGGGTTAATTACGGTGCACGAGGGTGCGAGGCGATGGATATGGCACTCCCCTATATTGACAATGCGTTGCGCCAGGTTGCGCACTTGCCCCACCAAGCTTTTCAGTGCAATTCTGCAGCGCAGCAGCTCAATGCCCGACTGCCTGCAGCATACGCAACCACCGAGCGTGAATTTGAAATCTTGAGTTGGATTGCCCTTGGAAAAACCAATCCTGAGATAGCCAGTATTCTTGAAATCAGCCTATTTACGGTCAAGAACCACATCCAGTGTATTTTTAGAAAATTAAATGTCAGCAACCGTGCGCAAGCAGTGGCTAAGTTGACAAGCGATGTCTAAGGCACAAGCCACACTGTCAGCATCTGCGTCCAGCAGATCTGCAAAACAGATTGCGCTGGGGAGAGATAACTTGCTCAGCGTATTTGAATCATTGCTGTGCCCCGCTGCATTGGTGATTTCGCTGTTGTGTGTGAGTTGGACTGTTGATGGCACTTTGTCTGCCCCGACATTGATGCTGTCGGTGCTGGTGTTCGCACTGACTTTTCCGGGTCAGTTACGGCTGCAGTCTTCATCCGCGCAACTGGTGTTCGACATTGCGATGCAATGGATATGGATTGCTAGTCTCTTAGGCCTTACAGGCATCGCGACCGGCTATGTGCGGGAGTTCTCCGACAAGGTGTTGTTGACTTGGATTTGCGTAGCTCCAGTGACGGAACTTTTGGCTAGCCTTGCCCTGCGGGCTGTAGCGCCTGCGGTTTTGAAATTACAGGGCCCCGTGCAACGCGCCATCGTAGTGGGCATGAATCCGCAAGGAATGGCACTGGCCAGCAAAATTCGAAGCTCACCATATTCCCGCATTGAACTGGCTGGCTTTGTCGATAGTCGCAGTGAGAGTCGCTTAAACACCAGTTCTAAAAATCGTGTGATTGGCAATCTGGAGGAGCTTGCCACACTGGTACGCACACAGCGCGTCGGGCTGATATATCTCTCATTGCCCATGGCATCTCAGCCGCGTATTTTGCAAGTGTTGGACGCACTGAAGGACACCACAGCGTCCATTTACTTTGTGCCCGACATGTTTGTGACGGACCTCATTCAAGGTCATACCGATGCGGTGTGTGGGATGGCAGTCATCTCGGTTTGCGAGACTCCGTTTACAGGTTTTCATGGTGTGATTAAGCGCAGCAGTGATGTGCTTTTTTCTTTAACCATTTTGCTGCTGATCATTCCGGTGTTGGCGGTTATTGCTGTGGCCATCAAACTGGATTCACCGGGGCACATCATCTTCAAGCAGCGCCGCTACGGCCTTGATGGTGAGGAAATTCTGGTCTATAAATTTCGCTCTATGCGCGTCACTGAAGATGGTCAGGACATTCAACAAGCCCAGAGAAATGACAAGCGGATTACGCCTGTGGGGGCGCTGTTGCGACGGACCTCCCTGGACGAGCTTCCCCAATTTATCAATGTCTTGCAGGGGCGAATGAGCATCGTAGGGCCACGCCCCCATGCCGTAGCCCACAACGAGCTTTACCGCAAGTTAATCAAGGGTTATATGGTGCGCCACAAAGTTAAACCCGGCATTACTGGGTGGGCACAGGTCAATGGTTACCGTGGTGAGACCGACACGCTGGACAAGATGCAAGGCCGAATCGACTTTGATCTTGACTACCTGCGCAATTGGTCACTTCTGTTAGACATCAACATCATTCTGCGCACGATTCGCTTGGTGCTCAAAGACAAAGAGGCTTTTTGAACATGTCCAAATTTCTGGCTCACTCGCTTCTTGCACTGTCACTCTACGCGGTTGCAGTTGCGCCCTGCAGGGCACAAGATGCATCTGATTTCAAGTTCAATGCCAGCTACACCGAGCAAAACGACAGCAACTTATTTCGGCTGCCGGAGAGTGCTAACACCACAGCAGTTTTGGGGCGCTCCAGTGGCGCGGAGCAGACATCAATCGCCACAGTGGGGATGGGTGTGCATTTGCTTCAGGGGCTGCAGGCCTTTGATGTGGATATTGGCGTGGTGGACTATCGCCACCGGAATTTTCAGTACCTTAGCTTTACTGCTACCAATTACGATGCTTCTTGGCGGTGGGCGTTGACGCCAAGCCTGTCGGGCAGTCTAACTACTGAGCGCAAGGAAACGCTCAATAGCTTTGCCGACTATCAAGGCTACAACGTGCGCAACGTGCACTTGGATACCAGCACCCATTTGGATGGTGTGTACGAGGTGGATGGGCTATGGCGCATATTGGCGGGCGTGGCACAAAGCCGCCAGACCAACCAACAGGCGGTGACTTCTGGAGATGACACCAGCAGCGACTCTGCCAATGCGGGGCTGCGGTATGCCTTTGCGTCGGGGAGTACCGTGACGTATAAACTCATTGCGTCCGACGGTGCATACAACAACCGTGCATTGACGCAGTCCCTGTTGTTAGATGATCGATTTAATCAGATTGATCACGATTTTCGCGTGCATTTGTTACTCGGTGAAGGCACGGTGGCAGACGCGAACATAACGCACATTCATCGATCCCATCCCACGTTTTCCCAGCGCGATTACAGCGGCTTCAATGTAGCAGCCGCATTGAACTGGGCACTGTCGGGCAAGTCCGCTTTGGTACTGGGGTATGCACATGAATTGGGGTCGTATGCCACTGCGAATTCCAATTACACCCAAACCGATCGCATCACATTAGGTCCGGTGTGGCAGATGAGTTCCAAGGCGCAGTTGGCACTACGCACTGTGTGGTCACAGGTGGAATTTTTAGACACCCCCGGCGCAATCGCCTTGGGCCAGCGTCGTGATACCAATCGCGACACCACATTGTCTTTCAATTGGCAACCGCGCCAGAGATGGACGCTTACCACCGCATTTCAAGCCTTGTCGCGGGGCTCTAACGCACCAGGCCTTGATTACGACAGCAATGTGGTTTCCCTTTCGGCTTCATATACGTATTGAGACACAAACCATGCATGCATACCTTTTTCGTACTTCTCATTTTCAGCGGGCTGTTGTATGCCTGATGGCGGCGCTGGCCATGTCTTCTTGTGGCAATAAAGACGCCTCACCCATCGCCTCGCAAGTAGCTGCCAAAGTGGGCTCTGAGGAAATATCTGTGCACCAGATCAACCAAGCACTGACACAGAGCAACACGGCAAATGCCTCGGCGCAAGAAGTGGCCACTATGGGCAGGGTCGTGTTGGAGAAGCTCATTGACCAGCAGCTGGCCGTAGAGCAGGCTATGGATGCAAAGCTGAATCGCTCTCCTGACACTGTGACGCAGCTTGAAACCGCACGACGCGAAATTTTGGCGG
>JBEGPS010000247.1:0-4043 GCA_041181325.1 Pseudomonadota bacterium | reverse complement strand
TCGGCCACGTGCACCTGGTAGCCTGATTGCACCAAGTCGTTGGCAAACTCACAGCCAATCAGGCCTGCACCCATGATGACCACAGTTTTGCTATCAATTTCGGAGCTGCTTGCGCTTACTGCGCGGGGGCTCAGGGCGGAAAACACCACTTTAAAGTCGTCCAGCGAATTGATGGACCACACCTGGTCTGCAGCGTTGCCTTGAACCGGCACGCGAATGGGCTGTGCGCCTGTGGCTAGCACCAGTTGGCTGTAAGCCAAAGTTTGCACTGCATCGCCCTGCGTCAAGGTGATGCTGCGGCTGGCAGTGTCCATGTGGGTCACGCTGGCATGGTTCAGCAGCGTGACGTTGAGCGTCTCAACCATCTTGGCTGCGGGGGTGCTGATCAGTTGCTCGGGGCTGCGCTTTTGGGCAAAGGCATTGGAGAGCGACGGCTTGGCGTAAAAGTCGCCGCTATCCTGGGTGACCACCACCACCGGCGTGGCGGTGTCCAGCTTGCGAAATTCCCGCACGGTGGTCCAGCCCGCCAAGCCAGCGCCGACGATGATGAGTGGGGCCATTATTAAATCTCTACGGCTTCAAAGTCGGCTTTGGCTACGCCGCAGTCTGGGCAGGCCCAGCTCTCTGGCACATCAGCCCACAAGGTGCCAGCGGCAATGCCGTCTTCGGGGCGGCCAGCGGCCTCGTCGTACACAAAGCCACAAACGATGCAAATGTAGGTTTTCATGGTGATCTCGATTCAATATTTAAGCAAAATAGGTCGCTAGCCCGGTACAGTATGCGTAGCTAGCTATAAAAAACGTAGCAATTCCAGGTGCTGATGCGTGGTGATTAGCCCACAACTTTGGCCAACTGGGCTTTGTAGTGGTTGGCGTGGCGCTCTTCTACCCGGGCCAAGGCGGCAAAACGCTTTTGGGCCTTTTCTAAAGTGGCCTTGAACTGCGCCGCGTGCACTTTGCTCTCTTCAATCTGTTCGTTCATCTCAGCAACCGCTGCGGCGTTGCCTTCTGCTTCGGCGGTGGCGCGAAAACCGGGGTACATCTCGGTGTACTCGTAGGTTTCGCCGTCAATGGCGATTTGCAACGCCTTGGCCGGTGTCATGGTGGCTTTGGGGTATAGCAAGTCCAGGTGGCCAAAGGCGTGCATGACTTCCTGGTCGGCAGTTTCTTCAAAGGCGCGGGCGGTGCCCTCGTCCCCCATTTCGCGGGCCAGTTTGGCAAAGTAGCGGTATTTGATGTGTGCCATCGATTCGCCCGCGAAGGCTGATTCGAGGTTGGCCATGGTTTTGATTTCGGGGCGTTGGTTCGTGGTCATCTTCAGCTCCAGTAGGTTGAGTGATTTGCTGGTAGACCGTTTCTAGCAGCACAGACCGAATAGTAATTCCGGGTTGAAGTTAAAGCCAATTGAAATTGGCTAATCAATTGATAGCGACTATTTTGAAGTGTTGCTGATCACGCCAGTAGCGACGCCTAACAGGGCCTTGCGGAGGTGTTCAGCGCTCACTGGTTTGCTTAAAAAATAGTTCATGCCAGCAGCCATGCATGCCGCCCGATCCTCGGGAAATGCGTTGGCTGTAATGGCGATAACGACCGGCTGGATGGGGAGGTCCAGCTGGCGAAGCAGCCGTGTGGCCTCAATGCCATCCATTTCGGGCATTTGCATGTCCATGAGCACTACGTCATACGGGTGCTGGCGCAAGTACTCAAGCGCCCGCACCCCGTTGTCTGCCTCATCTTTGGCGGTGCAGCCAATGTTGATCAACTGGCTGCGGGCTAAAAGCCGATTGATTGGTTGGTCGTCCACTACCAAAACCCGAAGTTTTGCCAGTGACGGGGCTGCAGATGCGCCGTTGTCCGCGAGCGGCAAGTCCGTATACGCATTGTTGGCTCGAAGGTGTGCCGGTTCAGGAAGCACGATTGGCAAGCCGAATGAAAATACCGAACCCTGCCCCGGCTTGCTCTGTACCGATAGCGCTCCCCCCATTTTTTCAACCAAGGCTTTGCAAATGACCAAGCCCAGCCCAGTACCACCGTACTTGCGCGCTGTGGAGTTGTCCGCTTGCCGAAAGGGTTCAAACAGCCGCTGCTGTACAGCTTGCGACATGCCAATGCCAGTGTCTTGCACGGCACATATCAGCTGACTTTCCTCTACCGAAACCACTAACTTGACTTGACCGTTTTCTGTAAATTTGAGCGCATTACCGATCAGGTTGAAAACCACTTGCCGAATACGTGTGGGGTCGCCGACCACCGACTCAGGGATGTTGTCGTGTGCTTGCAGCGTCAGCTCTACGCCCTTGGCGATGGCTTGAGGCAGCAGCAGGTCGAGCGCTCCCCGTATGAGTGCCATAGGCTGGAGTGGCACTTGCTCAATCGACATTTCACCGGCTTCGATCTTTGAAAAATCCAAGATGTCATTGATCAGGGTTAGCAAGGTAGAGCCAGCACCGATGATGTTCTTGACATACACCATCTGTTGGACGTCCAGTGGTGTGGACTGAAGCAATTCAGACAGCCCCAGCACGCCGTTCATGGGGGTGCGTATTTCGTGGCTCATGAGGGCCAGAAAGCGGCTCTTGGCCTCGTTGGCAGACTCGGCCTGACGCATAGCCAGATTCAATGCCGCAGTGCGCTCTGCAACACGCAGCTCCAGGCCGGTAGCGTTCTCTTGCAGTGCCTGGTTGGTCTGGTACAAAGCCAGGCTTTTCTCTTCAAGCAACGCCTCGGCTTGTTTGCGCGCCGCGCGCTCGCGTGCCAAGCGCGCCTCAAGGCGACGCACCACCTCATCGTGAGGCTTGGGCTCGGATGAGGGCCAGGCCGCCATCGTCAGGCAAGTGCGCGCATGTCAAACACAATATCGCCATTGGGCTGGTTGTTGCGCGTGATCTGCAGTTGATCACCAAAATGCGCCACCGCACCGCGAATCAGCCCCTCAGCCAAATCGCCAAAATGGCGTGGCGAGCTGTAGAACATTTGCAGCCCATCGGCGGAGCGCGTGCAATCAAATTGCGGCAGCTGCGCGTCGGGGTAGAGTTTTCGCACTTCAGTATGAATCACCGTTTCGATGCCTTCCAGAAAATCCAGGGCTGACGTGATGCCCTGAAAAAACGCGGGAAACAAAGCGTGAAAGCGTCCAAACAAGTGCTCGCCAAACGTGTGCACCAGTGCAGGCACAGGAATGTCGGTGCGCTGGGACAGCGCCACAACCATTTGCACTAGCTCACCATGGTCATAGGTGCCCACAGCGGTGTAGGCGCCACCACTCGGCAGGTTGGCGTCATCAATGATGTCGTCCACCATATCGGCAGAAAATTTGGCCTCTACCATCTCCAGAAACTCCGTAAAAACCATGCCTTTCATGGGCGCTCCTGTTTGTTGTCGATGATTTTTATCACACGTTAGATCCCCCAACCAGCTCCCGCACCCGCCAAGGTGGCGATGCCCAAAATGGCAAAAATGCCTGCCGCGATGCTGTGTACCAGCTTCATGGGAATTTTGGCGGCGAACCGGTCGCCCACAAACACTGCAGGCACATCGGCAATCAGCATGCCCAGGGTGGTACCAATTACCACCACCACCGGGCTGGAGAACTTGGCGGCCATGGCCACCGTAGCGATTTGGGTTTTGTCGCCCATCTCGGCCAAAAAGAAGGTGATCAGCGTGGCACCAAACACGCCCCAGCGCTGGGCCACCTGGGTTTCTTCGTCTTCAATTTTGTCGGGAATCAAGGTCCATATCGCCATGGCAATGAAGGACGCGCCTAGCACCCAGCGCATGGTCTCGGGGGTGATGGCGCTGGTAATCCAGGCACCCAGCGCCCCGGCCAGACCGTGGTTGACTACTGTGGCGCACAAGATGCCCAGGATGATGGGCACGGGCTTTTTAAAACGCGCGGCCAGGATGAACGCCAGGAGTTGTGTCTTGTCGCCAATTTCGGCCAGAGCGACGACGCCGGTGGATATGAACAGTGTTTCAAACATGCATCAGCGCCTCAATTTCGTCCGCATCTACCGGCACGCCGCGGCTGACCAGTTCACAGCCAGT
>JBEGPS010000246.1:0-2802 GCA_041181325.1 Pseudomonadota bacterium | reverse complement strand
CCCTGCAAGATACGCCGCATGATGTTGATGGCCGCGTCGTGTCCGTCAAACAGGCTGGCGGCAGTTACAAACCGCACCTTATTGATGGGGCGGTAGTTGGCTAGGGCTTTGAATTCAGCGGACAAGTCGGTCATGGTGTCTCCTGGGTCAGTGCGCTGGTTTTTAAAAGAGGCTCGCGTAGTTGACGTTTACGTAAACGTCAACTGTAAACGATTTGGCGCTTACAGTAACTTACGAAAACCCAACGCATGGGCCGAATCGGGTCCAATATCCGGTAGAGTTCGCAAAACGCGCCGAGACGGCGTACTACAAGCTTTCCGAGACCCCCATGCAAACCAACCAACCGTTTGACACCGCCTCCAGCACCACAGCGCCTCCTAACGAAACCAGCCGCGATGCCGATGGCTACGCAGGCGACATCTCCCCCGCGCTGGCATTTGCGTGGTGGCAGGCTGGCGACGCGGTGCTAGTGGACGTGCGCACCGACGCGGAGCGTGAATGGGTGGGCTTTGTGCCAGGTGCAATCGGCGTGGCTTGGAAGCAATGGCCGGGCATGGCCATGAACGCCGAGTTTGATGCGGCACTAAAAGCCGCAGTGCCCGCAGGCAAAAAAGTGCTGCTGCTGTGCCGCAGCGGCGTGCGCTCGATTGCAGCTGCCAAGCGCGCCACCGAGCTGGGCTTGCAGGCCTACAACATTCTGGAAGGGTTTGAGGGTGACCCCGACGCGCATGCCCACCGGGGCAACAAAGGCGGCTGGCGCATGCGTGGCCTGCCCTGGCGTCAAGGTTAAGGCACAACATGACCTTTCTTGCACTGGACATTGGCAACACGCGCCTGAAATGGGCGCAATACGACTCCCCCCACCCCAACGCCACGCTGCTGCACCACGGCGCAGAGTTCTTGGAGAACATTGACCGCCTGGCCGATGGCCCCTGGGGCACCATGCAAGCGCCTACCCACGTACTGGGCTGCGTGGTGGCGGGCGATGCAGTCAAGCGCCGGGTGCAAGAGCAAATGGACTTGTGGGATGTAACGCCGCAGTGGGTGGTATCCAGCGAAGCTGAGGCAGGTCTGACCAACGGCTACGACCATCCCACTCGCCTGGGCGCTGACCGCTGGGTGGCGATGATTGGCGCTTACCACCGCATGCTGGCCCAGGGCACGCCCCGGCCCATGGTGGTGGTGATGGTGGGTACCGCAGTCACGGTAGAGGCAGTGGATGCCAGTGGACGCTTCTTGGGCGGCCTGATCTTGCCCGGCCACGGCATCATGCTGCGCGCACTGGAGTCCGGCACCGCCGGGCTGCATGTGCCCACCGGGGAGGTGACCGAATTCCCCACCAACACCAGCGATGCCCTGACAAGCGGCGGCACCTACGCCATTGCCGGTGCCGTGGAATGCATGGTGCAGCATGTGCGCAAGCACTGCGGGGCCGAGCCCCAATGCACCATGACCGGTGGCGCGGGCTGGAAAATGGCCCCCAGCATGACGCGCCCGTTCGAGCTGGTCGATAACCTGATATTTGACGGCCTGCTACAGATGGCCAGCCGCAGATTTAGTGCCAAATAGGCCTGTAGCACCCGTGAGATATGCGTAAGCAGCTATAAAAACAATAGCAATTTTCACGTAACCTGGGGCAGTTATACCTGCGGTGCCAGCCACTCTTCGGCCAGCCGCACCCAGTAGGTGGCGCCGAGCGGAATCAAATCGTCGTTGAAATCGTAGCTGGGGTTGTGCAGCATGCAGGGGCCGCCGCCATGGCCCATCTCGCGGTGTGCGCCGTCGCCATTGGCAATGAAGGCGTAGCAGCCTGGCTTGGCCATCAGCATGAACGAGAAATCTTCTGCACCCATGGTGGGCTCCTGGGCAGTGACGTTAGCCTCCCCCACAATGCTGGCCATCACACGGCTGGCAAATTCGGCTTCCTTGGCGGAGTTGATGGTGGGCGGGTAGTTGCGCGTAAACGCAAATTCGCAGGTAGTGCCGAATGCCGCTGCGGTGTGCTGGGCCACCTCGCGCATGCGCTGCTCAATCATGTCCAGCAGCTCCACCGTGAAAGTGCGCACCGTGCCCTGCAACTCACAGCTGTCGGGTATCACATTGGTGGCCTCGCCCGCATGGATCATGGTGACCGAGATCACGCCCGAATCTATCGGCTTGGTGTTGCGGCTGATGATGGTCTGAAACGCCTGCACCATCTGGCAGGCCACCGGCACTGGGTCGATAGCGTTGTGCGGCATGGCCGCGTGGCCGCCCTTGCCGCGGATGGTGATGCGAAACTCGTTGCTCGATGCCATCACCGGGCCTGCGCTCACCGCAAACTTGCCCACCTCAGAGCCTGGCCAGTTGTGCATGCCAAACACTGCTTGCACCGGAAACTTGTCAAACAGCCCGTCTTTGATCATCTCGCGTGCACCGCCACCGCCCTCTTCGGCGGGCTGGAATATCAGGTACACCGTGCCGTCAAAGTTGCGGTGGGTAGCCAAGTGCTTTGCCGCAGCCAGCAGCATGGCGGTGTGGCCGTCGTGGCCGCAGGCGTGCATCTTGCCAGCGTGCTGGCTGGCGTGGGCAAAGGTGTTGAACTCCTGCATAGGCAGCGCGTCCATGTCGGCGCGCAGGCCGATTGCACGCTGGCTGGTGCCGGCCTTGAGAATACCCACCACACCCGTCGTACCCAGCCCCCGGTGAATGGGAATGCCCCACTCGGTGAGCTTGGCGGCCACTACATCGGCGGTGCGCTCTTCTTTGAAACACAACTCGGGGTGGGCATGTAAATCACGGCGAATTGTGGCAATCTCTGCC
>JBEGPS010000245.1:0-5650 GCA_041181325.1 Pseudomonadota bacterium | reverse complement strand
ACCGATTGACACCCCGGTCCGCAATGAGCTCAATCGACCGTTCCGCCAGACACAGATAAATCATGACCCCGTTGTTGTGCTCGGTATCCCACACGCGCAAGCGGCCAAACTGGGCCATTGCGCGCTGCCGCAGCAAAACAGGTGTGATGTCGGCGCGCAGCAAGTAGCTGTTGGGCAGCCCGGACTCAATGCATATGCGAATCTCGCCGGAATGCAACGACTCGCTGTTTGCAATCAATGTTTGGAGTTTCAGCAAGCAGGCGTCGGAAAAAGTGCGATGCGCCTCGTTCGCCCAGCGGTGTTTAAAAACGCGTTGTATCCGCCTTAGCATCACCAGCCTCCCGAGGCACCACCGCCCCCAAAATTACCACCACCACCCGAGCTGAAACCGCCGCCGCTACCGCCCCCAAACCTGCCAGATGCCGTGCCACCCCAGCCGCCGCCCAATGGGCCACTGCCGTGGTTGGTTGTGACTTTGTTCAGGCTGCTCAATAGCGTCAGTACCACAGCGGCGATAGCAGCCAACACCGCCAAGACGACGCTGGCGGTGACAAACATGGCGACCGCCCCCGCAATGCCCCCCGTTGCCAGCGACCCCAGCCTGTTGCCCAGCAACTGCCGTGCAATGCCGCCACCGACCACCACCGCAAAGAATAAAAATACCGCAAGGTCCATCCACTGAAATCCAGCTTTGCCGCCACTGGCGCCAACGCTGGTTGCAGCCGCAGGCAGACCTTCACTACGAATTAAGCCCATGATTTGGTCAATGCCCGCATCGATGCCACCCGCAAAGTCACCGGCCTTAAACCGTGGGGAAATCGCTTGGTCAATCACGCGCTTGGCCATCAGGTCTGGAATCGCGCCTTCCAGTGTTTTGGCCACTTCAATACGCAGCTTGCGGTCGTCCTTGGCCACCACCAGTAACAGACCGTCACCCACTTGTTTGCGGCCAATTTTCCAGCTGTCCGCCACTCGCTGGGCGTAGCTGGCAATGTCCTCTGGTGCGGTGGTTGGCACCATCAGCACCACGATTTGTGACCCCTGGCTGGTTTCAAAGGTGGTCAGCTTGTTCTCCAACGCTTGCCTGGCTGCAGCATCCAATGTGCCTGTGCTGTCCATCACATGGGCAGTGAGCGGCGGCACCGCCAAAACGCCTTGCGTCCAGCCAGTAGCAATACCGCCCAGCACAACAGCGATGAACACCCAGCGGAACAACAGCGCCATAACCGGCAGCGCACGCATGTGGGTTATTTCTTGTTGAAGTCGACGGCGGGCGGCGCGCTAATGGCCGCTTCGTTCTGTACCGTGAACGACGGCTTTGGCTGGTAGCTAAACACCATGGCCGTCAGATTGCTGGGGAAGCTGCGTGCCAGCACGTTGTATTCCTGAATGGTTTGTATGTAGCGGTTGCGTGCCACGGTGATGCGGTTCTCGGTGCCCTCCAACTGAACACGCAGGTCGCCAAAACCCTGGTTGGCTTTCAGGTTGGGGTACTGCTCGCTGACCACCATCAGGCGGCTCAAAGCGCCACTCAATTCGCCCTGCGCAGCTTGAAACTTCTTGAACGCTTCGGGGTTGTTCAGCGTTTCGGGGCTCACTTGAATCGACGTTGCTCTTGCACGCGCTTCTATTACTTTGGTCAGGGTTTCCTGCTCAAAGTTAGCCTCGCCCTTGACAGTTGCCACGATGTTGGGTACCAGGTCAGCACGGCGTTGGTATTGGTTGAGCACTTCGCTCCACGCAGATATGGTTTGCTCGTCCAAGCGCTGAAAATCGTTGTAACCGCAGCCCGACAGTGACAACGCAGCCAGTAAAGCCAAAAAGTAGTTTTTCACAAATACCTCCAAACAGCAAAGCCAAAGCATACATGGATGCCAAAGCACAGCAAACAAGAACCAAACACGGCAAAATGGCCGCATAGTTTCAGTCAAACCCTTCCATGCCCAAAGCCCGCAAGCACGCCGCCCATCTGAGCAGCAACCCCAACGACCTAGAAGCCGCGTTCTATGAGGCCTTGCAGGCGGGGGACTTGGAGCGCTTGATGGCGTGCTGGGCAGACGATGAAGACATCGTCTGCATTCACCCCGGTGGGTCGCGCATTGTTGGCACAGCAGCCATACGCGCAGCGTTTGAGGCCATGTTCTCGGAAGGCGGCACGATCAACGCCCACCCAGAGCACATTCGCCGGGTAAATGCTATGGCCAGTGCCGTGCACAGTGTGCTGGAGAAAATTGAAATACTAACCCCTGAGGGGGTCGCACAGGCCTATGTGCTGGCTACTAACGTGTACCACAAGACACCCCAAGGATGGCGCATGGTGGTACACCATGCCAGCCCCGGAACGCCCCATGCAGCACACGAAGAGCAGCAGCCCTCGAAGGTGCTGCATTGATGCAAATTAGACCCCCAGCCCAGGCCTACATTGCGTAAGCAGCTATGAATTATGTAGCACCTCTCTGGTTGCCAGGCGGCAATTTGCAAACCATTTGGCCTGCGTTGTATTCGCGCAGGGTGTTTGGCCCGCACCCCCATTACCGCCGTGAACGTTGGGCCACGCCCGATGCGGATTTTGTTGATGTGGACTGGCTAGAACTTGCACAAATGCGGGTGCAAGATCCACGCAGTCCGCAACCGCTGCTGGTGATGTTCCACGGCCTGGAGGGCTCATCGCGCAGCCATTACTCTGAGGCCTTCGCAGACTTTTGCCAAGAGGTGGGATTGGCGTTTGCGGTGGTGCATTTCCGGGGCTGCAGCGGAGAGATTAACGTGGCACCGCGCGCCTACCACTCGGGCGATTTTGAAGAAATTGGCTGGGCGTTGCAGCGCATGCGACAAAGCCATGTGGGGCCTATCATCGCCGTGGGCGTGTCTCTGGGTGGCAACGCCTTGCTGCGCTGGGCCGAAGAGGCAGGTAGCTTTGCTTCGCAGACGGTCAGCGCAGTGGCGGCGGTGTCCTCGCCCATTGACCTCGCGGCCGGTGGCTGGGCAATAGGCCGCGGTTTTAATCGGCTGGTTTACACGCGTATGTTTCTTAACAGCATGAAGCCCAAGGCACTGGAGAAGTGGCAGCAGTTTCCGGGTTTGTTTGACAAAGAGGCGCTTATCGCTGCCAAAGACTTGTACGAGTTCGACAACGTCTTTACCGCCCCCTTGCACGGATTTAAAAGTACCGAAGACTACTGGGGCCGTGCGTCTGCCAAGCCACATTTGCACACCATCGGCATTCCCGCGTTGGTCGTAAATGCCCGCAACGATCCGTTCGTGCCAGCCTGGAGCCTGCCATCGCAGGCGGATGTGGGCCGGTGCGTCACCTTGTGGCAGCCCGCGCACGGCGGGCACGTGGGCTTTCCGCACGGCAGGGTGCCAGGCCATGTACGCACCATGCCAAATGCGGTGGGCGGCTGGCTACTTCAGCAACTGCATTGAGGTAACAACGCGATGGACGATATCGTTAAACAAGCCATGGCCAAATGGCCCAACGTGCCTGACTGCTACGGCTGGTTAGGTTTGGATGCGCGTGGCAACTGGTACATGCGAGACGATGCGGCGCAGGCAGCCGGTGCATTTGCCAGTGGGCTGCCGGGTGCGAAAGGTAGCCTGTTACAACACGCCAAGCTCATTGAGTTCATCCAACGCAACTACGCCTGCAACGACCAGGGTGAATGGTTTTTTCAAAACGGCCCCCAGCGTGTGTACGTGGAATTGCAAGCCACGCCTTGGATATGGCGTGTCGATGCGGCAGCAGGTATTACGTCCCACGCGGGCGGGGCAGCCACCTACCAAGCTGCCTTGATGGATGAGCACGGCTGGCTCTATCTACAAACTTCGGTCGGCTTTGGCTTGGTGCATACCCAAGACGTGGCTCATGCCGCGCTGGCAATTGAGGCTGGGCACTGGAGCGTAAAAGACGTTGTCTTGCTTGAATTGCCGCAATGCTTTGGCTATGTCACCAGTCCACAAAAAAGCCGACTGGTGTCGGCTTCTCGGAATACCTAAGTGGCTTGCGCCACCTAGCACTTATCGGTCTAATTACTTGGCAACTTCGGGCTTCTTGGGCTCATTAAACTTAGCGCCACCAGCGTTAGCCATGTACACCACCGCACGAGCCACTTCGTAGTCGGAGAAATCGCCACCGCCTTGTGCGCCCATGGCGCCTTTGCCCTTCAGTGCTGAATTCCACAAGGCATCAAAGCCGGTTTTAACGCGGGGAGCCCATGCGGCCGTATCGCCGAACTTAGGTGCACCTGCTGCGCCTGCCGTGTGACAAGCTGTGCACTGTGCTTTGAACACTTGCTCGCCAGTCTTCATCTCGCGGTTTGCATCGCGAATTTCAACCATACCAATCTTTTGAATGCGTTCGGCAGTGGCTCGCTCCACATTCACAGCACCCGCAGCGGGCTTGTTTTGGGAGGTAACGGCGTACACGAGCCCAATGATGATGAAAATTGGAATAACAAACGAGAAAAACACCGCCACCAACAATTGTTTAGGGGTTTTGATGGGGCCAGTGTGGGCTTCATCGTGTTCAGTGGCGTGGCTGTTATCGCTCATGTGTTCCTCATAAAATCAGGTGCTCTGCGGGTGAGCCCGGATTATAGCGGCCCACATTAGGATTGCACCTACAATGCACAGCGTTGCGGCTGTAGCTCAGTGGATAGAGTATTGGCCTCCGAAGCCAAGGGTCGTGGGTTCGATCCCCGCCAGCCGCACCAGTCATGGGGAAACAGCAGAGTCTGTGCTTACTTGAGCAAGATTTTGTTGTGGTGACCAATAGTCAAACAGCAGTTTGGCCCAAAAAAGACCAAACGTCAGTAGAAATAGACCCTGTTTTCCATGGCCCATCTGTGGCCCACGCATGGCCCAAGAGCCTTTTTAGAAATGCAGGTTTTGACTATTGCTCTCTTGGCCCACTCACTTAGTGCCTAAAGAGCCATATCTACAACTTCGAAAATAACGGAAAGCGGCAACGGTATGGAAGAAGACGTGTTGGAGCAACTCCGAATCCAGGTCCGCGCACCTCTGGCGGGCGACAAGGTCACCGAAGACAAACGACTCAAAGCAGAAATCCTCTTAATGCGAAACCACGCTAATGTCGTAGAAGACAAGCCCGGACATTTTGTCTGTGAGGGTGGTTATGGCCGAGGCGTAGCTGATCAAAAGGAAGCCACCCTGTTTGAGTTGGTAACACAGAAGACCTTGCGCTGGCAGCCCTACAAAAGCCATCTGTTCGCGGTCCACAGTGCACTGTGCTGGGCCGTAATGGGCATTTCCATCGGTTGAAATCAAAGGGCTTATACGGCCCATGCACGCTTGGGGCACACCCAACGTTCTGAAACAGTCGCTAACCAAGTACATCACTGACGCCGCATTGACTGTGGAGCCTACGGCACAGTCATTCAGGTCCGTAAGCAACACGGATCACGCAAGGCGATCGGCTCCGGTAAATCCCTCCACAGTAACTATGAACTGATCTGGGGATAACTACGGGGGAAGTGGGTCAAACCCGCATGCTTATTGGCGTTGCAGAGGTTGCTTGAAAAGTAAGCACACGCAGCGTAAGCATGGTCGATGTATGGGGGCGATGTTTGGCGACTGTGGGCCAGATGCTGCCATTCGCAAGTGACCGGTTTGGAGCATCGAATCATTTCGC
>JBEGPS010000244.1:0-42000 GCA_041181325.1 Pseudomonadota bacterium | reverse complement strand
CAGTGCAGATTCGCGAATGGCACGACGTTCCACTTGGGTAGAGCCACAAGGGACACAAATGATGATGCGCGGGCTGGGCTTAAATATGCCACGCGGATGCACCATCTTGATGAACTGCTTGAGCATCTGCTCAGTCACCGTAAAGTCAGCAATAACGCCGTCTTTCATAGGGCGAATGGCTTCGATATTGCCGGGCACTTTACCCAACATCGCCTTGGCTTCTTTACCCACAGCTTGAATAGTTTTTTTGCCCTGTGGGCCACCTTCGTGGCGAATGGCAACTACGGATGGCTCGTCGAGCACAATGCCTTTGTCACGCACGAAAATGAGGGTATTGGCAGTACCTAAGTCGATTGCCAGGTCGGTTGAAAAATACCGACGAAAAGATCCGAACATCACTAATCCTCTCGGGTATGGCCTACGCTTCGGTGGGCCATCACCTTGTTTTACCGTTTAAAAATTGTCAGTTTGGCGTAAAAAAAGCGGTTTTACCGCCGCTCACACCAAAGGCAGGATAATAACCGATTGCCCGTGAATGCCCTTTGCGGGACACCGCTTCAAAGCGTGATTTACCTTTGGTTTCAACTCTTTTTTACTATGTCCCTGACATCTTTTGACATCACACGCATTGCCAATTTGGCGCGCCTGGAACTCGCGCCCGATGAAAGCGATCGCATGCTTACCAAGCTCAACGATTTTTTTGGCCTTGTCGAGGCCATGCGGGCCGTTGACACCACGGGCATCGAGCCACTGGCGCACCCAGTTGCTACGATTCAAGAAATTTCTTTGCGCTTGCGTGACGACGTGGTGAGTGAGCCCGACCAACGTGAGGCCAACCAGCGCAGCGCACCCGCCGTAGAGCGGGGTCTGTTTTTGGTGCCCAAAGTCATCGAATAAGAAGTAGCACCGTCATGACTCAATCCACCTCTTTTTCTACCCAAACTTTGCACGACTGCACGGTGCATGATTTAAGTATGGCGTTGAAGACCAAACAGGTTTCCGCCGTAGAACTAGCTGCGCATTTTTTGCAGCGCAGCCAAGCCCACGCCCATTTGGGTGCCTATGTGGCCGTGGACGAGGCTGCCACATTGGCACAAGCCCGCGCAGCGGACGCCCGCATTGCCAATGGCAGCTGTGGCGCGCTGGAAGGCGTACCCATTGCGCACAAAGATATTTTTGTGACCCGCGACTTTGTGACCACTGCTGGCTCGCGCATGCTCAAGGGCTACCAGTCGCCGTTTGACGCCACTGTGGTGGCCAAGCTAGCCGACCAGGGCGCGGTGGTGTTGGGCAAGCTCAATTGCGATGAATTCGCCATGGGCAGCAGCAACGAAAACTCAGCCATTGCCGCCGTGGGACACGACAGTGTTCAGCCGGTGCGCAACCCGTGGGGCACAGATCGCATTCCTGGCGGATCATCAGGTGGCAGTGCAGCGGCCGTGGCCGCACGCCTGACCCCAGCAGCCACTGGCACCGACACCGGTGGCTCGATTCGCCAGCCTGCCGCGTTTTGTGGCATCACGGGCATCAAGCCCACTTACGGGCGGGCATCTCGCTATGGCATGGTGGCGTTTGCCTCCAGCCTAGACCAAGCGGGCCCTATGGCACGCACCGCGCAAGACTGCGCCCTGCTGTTGTCCGCCATGTGCGGCCCCGACTTGGACCGTGACTCCACCTCGCTGGACATTGCGGCTGAAGACTACTCAGTGAAACTCAACGACTCGGTTGAAGGCTTGCGCATCGGTGTGCCCAAAGAATTTTTTGGCGACGGCTTGTCTAACGATGTGCGCGCCAGTGTGGACGCCGCACTCAAGCAGTATGAACAACTGGGTGCCAAATTGGTCCCCATCACGCTGCCGCGCACCGAACTGTCTATTCCGGTGTACTACATCATTGCGCCAGCCGAGGCGTCCAGCAACTTGAGCCGTTTTGATGGTGTGAAGTTTGGCCACCGCGCCGTGCAGTACACCGACCTGGCAGACATGTACAAGAAGACCCGTGCCGAAGGTTTTGGCGATGAAGTCAAGCGCCGCATCATGATGGGTGCCTATGTACTGAGCCACGGTTACTACGATGCGTATTACCTGCAGGCGCAAAAGATTCGCCGCATGATTGCCGACGATTTTCAAAATGCATTCAAAGAATGCGATGTCATTGCAGGCCCAGTAGCGCCCACAGTGGCCTGGAAAATTGGTGAAAAATCTGATGACCCGGTTGCCAACTATTTGGCGGACATTTTCACCCTACCTGCGTCTTTGGCGGGCTTGCCGGGCATGAGTATTCCGGTTGGATTCGCGACAGAGGCTAAAGACAAGGGCATGCCTATTGGCATGCAGCTCATTGGCAATTATTTTCAAGAGTCGCGGTTGCTAAATGCAGCGCACCGCTTCCAGCTGGCCACTGATTTCCACAGCGCCAAGCCCTTAGGATATTGAACATGGCAAGCGACAAATTGACCCCAAAATCGTTGTTGGTGCAAGGATACGAAGTCGTTATCGGCTTCGAAACCCATACGCAACTCTCCACACAGTCCAAGATTTTCTCGCGTGCATCGACAGCCTTTGGGGCAGAGCCCAATACCCAGGCCTGTGCAGTGGACTTGGCATTGCCCGGCACCTTGCCGGTGATGAACAAAGGTGCCGTAGAACGCGCCATTCAGTTCGGCTTGGCCATTGGTGCCCACATTGCGCCACGGAGTATTTTTGCCCGCAAGAATTACTTCTACCCCGATCTGCCCAAGGGCTACCAAATCAGCCAGTTTGAGATTCCAGTAGTCCAAGGCGGCAGCGTTGAGTTTTTCTTGGGTGAGGAAAAAAAATCAGTGCGTTTGGTGCGCGCCCATTTGGAAGAAGACGCCGGCAAATCGCTGCACGAAGACTCGTCATTAGGAGGCGGGGGGCAAAGCGGCATCGACCTGAACCGCGCGGGCACGCCACTGTTAGAAATTGTGACCGAGCCAGATATGCGCTCTAGCGCTGAAGCCGTGGCCTATGCCAAAGAGCTACACAAAATCGTTACCTGGATTGGCATCTGCGATGGCAATATGCAAGAGGGCAGCTTCCGGTGCGACGCCAACGTGTCCGTGCGCAAGCCCGGTGGCCCGCTGGGCACCCGCCGCGAGATTAAAAACCTCAACAGTTTTAAGTTTATGCAGCAGGCCATCGACTTTGAAGTGCGCTGGCAGATCGAGCAAATTGAAGACGGCCTGGAGATTCAACAAGCCACCGTGCTTTTTAACCCCGACACCGGCGAAACACGCGCCATGCGCACAAAAGAGGATGCCGCTGACTACCGCTACTTCCCCGACCCTGACTTGCCACCGCTCTGTATTTCAGAGCAATGGATTCAAGCCGTGCGGGGGGAAATGGCCGAATTGCCTCGGGTAATGGCGCTGCGATTTGCTACCGACTACGCCCTAAGCGACTATGACGCAACGCAACTCACACAGAGTTTGGCACTATCCACCTACTTTGAAGCAGCCGCCAAAACCAGTGGGCAGCCTAAATTGGTGAGCAACTGGATTACGGGCGAAATCTCTCGCAGGCTCAATGCCCAAGACCTGGCCATTGCGCAAGCACCCGTGCTGCCGGCTGCATTGGGTGCCTTGGTAAGCCGCATTGCAGATGGCACGATTTCCAATAGCGCAGCGCGCCAAGTGTTTGATGCACTGTGGGATGGTTCTGGTACCGATGTGGATAGCATCATTGAAGCCAAAAGCCTCAAACAGATGAACGACACCGGCGCATTAGAAGGCATCGTCAATGAAGTGATTGCCGCCAACACGAAAAATGTGGCCGAGTTCAAAGCGGGCAACGAAAAAGCGTTGAACGCCTTGGTCGGTCAAATCATGAAGGCCAGCAAAGGTAAGGCCAACCCACAGCAAGTCAACGACCTGCTGCGCGCCAAACTGGCTACTTAGCCGCCCACAGCGGTCTGAGCCGCATCAATTCATCGTCGAAGCGAAGATTAACCCGACGGGCCTCTGCATCTTGCTCGGCGATGAATTTTTTCTGCACCCCTTGGCTTTGGTTGCTTTCTTCTATTTGCCTACGCAAATAAATAGGGGCCTTCGTTGGGTCTTTTTTGTAAAACTCCATTTCGTCGTCTAGCGTTTTGCGCTGGCGGGCCAGTTCTTCAAGGCGCGTATGCGCCGCTTTGATCACTGCTTTAATCTGTTCTAGTGCTTCAGCACGCTCTTGATCGTGCGCACTTTTGTTAGCGTAACGCATCAGCAACGCGCGATCACGCCGCTTTTCTTCTTGGGTCCGCTCCTTTTCCTCTGCATTGCGTTTGTCGCGCGCCTCCTGCTCTGCACGCTCTTGAGCGGTAAGCGATGGGCCGACTTTGGCTTTAACAGTACCACTCGGATTGAGCACTTTTTGCTCACGATCCATGCACTCAACGATAGGGCGGTCGGCAGTGAGTTTTCGTCCTTTGGCATCGGTGCAGGTGTAAATACCTTCCGTTTGGGCTGCGATTGGCCCCACCCAACAGAGCGTCAACAACAAACAACCCAGAGTCTTTCGAAAACACAAAGCCATGCTCATCCTTCTTGTACGCCGTACCGTTGACGGTATTCCAAAACGCGTTGGTGGTCTTGCGCTGATGCACCCGCACCCCGCTGCTCCAGATACTGCATCAAATCATCGAGTTTCGCAATCGCACACACCTGCAAACCCAGTTGATTGCGAACATACTGCACTGCACTGTAGGGTACGTCCTGGCCATTCTCGGTGGCTTTTTCCTGGCGGTCCAGCGCAATGCACACCGCATACGGAGTGGCACCCGCTGCCTGGATGATGGCAATAGATTCGCGCGCTGCAGTGCCTGCCGACATCACATCGTCCACCACCAGTACGCGCCCTTTGAGTGGCGCACCTACAAGGGTTCCGCCCTCGCCATGGTCTTTGGCTTCTTTACGGTTGTAAGCAAACGGCACGTTGCGCCCACGACGGGCCAACTCGACAGACAAAGCTGCACCCAGCGGAATGCCTTTGTAAGCAGGGCCAAACACCATGTCAAATTCGATGCCGCTAGCAATCAAACGCTGGGCATAAAATTCAGCCAAACGCCCCAGCTTGGCACCGTCATCAAACAAGCCCGCGTTGAAGAAATAGGGGCTCATGCGGCCGGCTTTGGTCTTGAACTCGCCAAAGCGCAACACGCCACATTGCACCGCAAACTCAACAAACTCCAAGGCTAATGGGTCTTGAACTGACATCGGAACTTTTCCTTGTTTAAATTAACCAGCCTCAATCTCAACGGCATCCGCTCAGCCACCAGCAAAGGTCTAGAAGCATGGCTGCTGCAAGCGCAGCTCGATTGTATTTGCGTACAAGAAGTCAAAGCCCAACATCCCGATGTGGATGGCCGCTTCCACGAACTAGCCGGGCTCACTGGCCACTTTCACTTTGCTGAAAAAAAGGGCTATTCCGGCGTGGCGGTGTACACCCGCCACGAGCCCAGCGACGTAGTGGTGGGCTACAACTCACCAGAGTTTGACCCGGAGGGTCGATACGTGGAACTGCGCTTTGACACACCTCAGCACAAGCGCTCCATCATCAGCGCGTACTTTCCGAGTGGCTCGTCGAGCGAAGAGCGCCAGCAGGCCAAGTTTCGGTTTTTGGCAGAGTTTTACCCCCACCTGCAAAAACTCAAAAGCCAGCGTGAATTTGTGCTGTGCAGCGATGTGAACATTGCACACCAAGAAATCGACCTCAAAAACTTTAAGGGCAACCGGAAGAACTCCGGCTTTTTGCCCGAAGAACGCGCTTGGATGGGCAAACTACTCACCGAGGGCGGCTTGGTGGACGTGTACCGCACCCTGGAGCCCACCGCCACTGACGATTGCTACACCTGGTGGAGCAACCGGGGGCAAGCCTATGCCAACAACGTGGGATGGCGTTTGGACTACCACTTGGCGACCCCAGCCATCGGCCACACAGCCAAAACGGTAGATATCTTTAAGGGCGTCAAATTTTCCGACCATGCGCCTATCACTGTGGCGTACGACTGGGCGCTTTGTTAGTCGCTTTCAGCGTTTTTTCATACAAGGGCATCACCTGCGGCAAGTGAGACTCTATGTCTGCGATGCGGGTTTCTCCAGCCGGGTGGGTAGATAGCCATTGCGGAGGCGCCCCGCTGCTGGCCGCGCTCATCTTGCGCCATAACGTAACACCTGCGCGCGGGTCATAGCCTGCACGGGCGGCCAGTTCTAGCCCCACCAAATCAGCCTCGGATTCGTCTTCACGGCCGAACTGCAGCGTGAGCAACTGTGCGCCGTAGTTGGTCACCGTTTGGCCCAGTTGCCCCAAGCCCAGCACTTGGCTGAGCAGGCTAGCACCTATGCCGGTGGCGGCGCTTTTGCCCATGCGTTCGCGGGCGTGTTCACGCAGGGCGTGGGCGATTTCGTGGCCCATGACCACGGCGGCCTCGTCGTCCGACAGCTGCAGCGATTTCAGGATGCCGGTGTAGAACACAATTTTGCCGCCGGGCATGCAAAACGCATTGATTTGGGTGGAACCAATCAGGTTCACCTCCCACTGCCAATCTCGGGCACGAGGGTTCCACTCCAAAGCGAAGGGAATGATTTTTTGTGCAATGCCACGCAGACGCTTGAGCTGCTCACTGCCAGCGGGAGCAAGCGCATTTTTTCCAGCGGCTTGCGCCAGCATTTGCCTGTATTGCTGGGCCGACGATGTTTCTATCTCCTGCGCAGGCACCAGCTTGGCAAAGGCTGACGTGTCACCCACATCCACTCCTTCTCGGGCTTGCACCAAAGGCGACGCTGCCAGCATGCACAACAAAGCGCAACACCACAACGGCCGAGCGGCCAGCTGAATAAAACAAGAGCGGTTGCTGCATTGCATGAGGTTGTTTTCCATAAAAAGTGGTGCGCTCGTGCGTTGTTGATGCAGCGCTATTATTCCCGGATGAACGCGCCTTCCAACCCTCCTTTGCCAAAACCCACAATCCAACCGGCCACAAGCCCTCAGCTCACCTGGGGTCAGACACTGCGGGTGTACTTGGAACCAGCGTCATTGCGCATGCTCTCGCTGGGTTTTTCTGCCGGGCTGCCGTTATTGTTGGTGTTTGGTACGCTGAGCTTTTGGCTGCGTGAAGCGGGCATAGACCGCACCACGATTGGCTTTTTGAGCTGGGTCGGGTTGGCCTATGGCTTTAAGTGGGTCTGGTCGCCGCTGGTGGACCGCATGCCCATCCCCGTGCTGACGCGGCTGCTGGGGCGCAGGCGCAGCTGGCTGCTGGCGTCGCAGGCCGTCATCATGGGGGCGCTGGTGGTTATGGCCACCACCGACCCCAAGCTGGCGCTGGCTCCCGTGGTGTGGTGTGCGCTGCTGGTGGCGTTTGGCTCGGCCACACAAGACATTGCGCTGGACGCATTTCGTATTGAATCGGCGGACACGCAGCACCAAGCTGCCCTGGCCGCCACCTACCAGACCGGCTACCGCCTGGCCATGATCTGGGCCGGTGCAGGCGCGCTGTGGATTGCCGCACGCTCCGAGGTACCCAATGCGGCGCTGTACCAGCAAGGTGCTTGGCAAACCGCCTATTTGGTGATGGCGGCCAGTATGTTGCCGGGCGTGCTGACGGTGCTTTTTTCCAGCGAGCCCGCCCTCAGAGTGGTGCCGCCCGCCCAAAACGCCGGCGAATGGCTGCGCAGTGCGCTGGTAGAGCCATTTGCCGAATTCATTGGCCGCTACCGCTGGCAGGCCGCGCTGGTGCTGGGGTTGATTGCCACCTACCGCATCAGCGACGTGGTGATGGGCATTATGGCCAACCCGTTTTATGTAGACATGGGCTTTACCAAAGACGAAGTGGCCGCTGTCACCAAGGTGTATGGCGTGGTGATGACGCTGGTAGGTGCGTTTGTGGGCGGCGCGCTGGCCATGCGCATGGGCGTGATGCGGGTGCTGATGCTGGGCGCTGCACTTAGCGCGGCCACCAACCTGCTGTTTGCGTGGCTGGCTGGCGTGGGGCACGACGTAACCGCACTTATTTTTGTGGTGTCGGCAGACAACCTGGCCAGTGGCATTGCGTCGGCAGCATTCATTGCCTACCTGTCGAGCCTGACCAACGTCAATTACTCGGCCACCCAGTACGCGCTGTTCAGCTCCATGATGCTGTTGCTGCCCAAGTTTGTGGCGGGTTATTCGGGCATGTTTGTGGATGCTTTTGGTTACGCCAACTTCTTCACCGCCACCAGCGTACTGGGCGTGCCGGTGCTGCTGTTGGTGTGGTTGGCTTCCCGCATCAAATAGACTGTCATTGGCATGAAATGGGCCTCTAGCCCTCGTACAGCATGCGTAATCAGCTATTATTTTTATAGCAATTTTTACCTAACTTTACCCACACTTTAAGCCGCAGGCATAGGCAAAGGTCTGCACAGGGCTAGACTGGTGGCATGCGCAATCACCTCCTGATGATCGAAGACGATGCCCGGCTTGCCGCTATGGTGGCCGAGTACCTGACCCAAAATGGCTTTACCGTGAGCCACGCTGCGGACGCCAAAACCGGCTTGGCTCACTTGAGCGCCGTTGGCTCCAGCCCGGCCCCCGATTTGGTGGTGCTGGACCTGATGTTGCCCGACATGGACGGCTTGGAAGTGTGCCGCCGCATCCGCGCGCTGCCAACCCCGCTGGCCCAAACGCCGGTGCTGATGCTCACCGCCAAGGGTGATCCCATGGACCGCATTATTGGCCTGGAAATGGGCGCTGACGACTACCTGCCCAAACCCTTCGAGCCGCGCGAGCTGCTGGCCCGCATTCGCGCGGTGCTGCGCCGTAGCAACGAACCCGCCGCAACCCAGACCACGCAATTGCGTTTTGGCTCTCTGGAGATTGACCGCGACGCGCGGGTTGTGAGCGTAAGTGGCACGGCGGTGGAGCTCACCTCCTACCAATTTGACCTGCTGGTGGCACTGGCAGAGCGCGCAGGGCGCGTGCTGACCCGTGACCAGATCATGGAAGCTGTGCGCGGGCGCGAGCTGGAAGCGTTTGACCGCTCGATTGACGTTCACATGGGCCGCATACGCGCCGCCATTGAGCTGGACGCCAAAGATCCTAAACGCATCCTTACCGTGCGCGGTGTGGGTTATGTGTTCGCGCGCCAGCAAGATTAGCCACGCGCTTGTTGCCCATGTTTCTTCAAAAACTCTACGTCCGCATCTGGCTCGCCGTGGTGTTGGCTGTGGCTGTGCTAACGCTGATGGTGGGCTGGGCTTGGCGCGCCACCACTGAGCCGCCACTGCGCGAAGTCGTGGTTCGCAATGGCGAGGGGCAAGTGATAGGACAAGGTCATATGCGCTTGGGCAGCAGGCCCCCCAATATGCGCGGCCCACACGACCATCTCCCTTATGCCAAGGACCCTCCCTACCCAACTGCGCAAGGCACCAACGGCAGTGCAGATACCGACGACGGGGACACTGAGACACCGAGCAAGTTTGGCCGAGGCCCGGAATTTTTGGTACAGATGCAAGACGGCCAAACCGTGCACATGCACCTGCCACGCCCACCCAACACGTCTTGGCGTGCGCCATTCGGCTTTTTCTGGACGCTGGGCCTAGTCGCCGTAGCAGTGGCTCTGGCCACCTATCCGATCGTGCGACGACTCACCCGCCGACTTGAAACCTTGCAGCGTGGAGTAGAAAAGTGGGGCGATGGCGACCTGAGCGCGCGCGTGCCTGAAGGCGGTGATGACGAAGTGGGCTTTTTGGGCTCCCGTTTTAACCATGCCGCACAGCAAATCGAAACCCTGGTGAAATCGCGTGAGGCGCTGTTGGCATCGCAAAAATCGTTGCTGGCCAATGCGTCACACGAACTGCGCTCACCGCTCACCCGCATTCGCATGGGTCTGGAGCTCATGGGCGGCAACCCCGCCAGCCTAGCACGCGAAGAGATCACACGCAACATTGCCGAGTTGGACCAGCTGATTGATGAGATTTTGCTGGCCAGCCGCCTGGATGCCAAAGAGGCCGACCTGGGCACGGTTGAGCCTGTTGATTTGGTTGGCCTGTCCGCGGAAGAATGCGCGCGCAGCGGTGCCAGCTTGGAGACGGGCGTGGCCTCACTGGTGGTGCCAGGCGTGGCCAAGTTGTTGCGCCGCGTAGTGCGCAACCTGCTGGAAAATGCGCGCCGCTACGGCGCAGGCGAGGTGGTGCTCAGGCTCGACTCCGAACTTGGCCAGGCCGTCATTCAAGTTTGCGACCGTGGCCCCGGAGTGCCACAAGCCCAGCAAGATCGTATCTTTGAGCCGTTTTACCGCTTGCCTGGCGCGTCTGAGCGCGATGGCGGTGTGGGCCTGGGGCTGGCATTGGTCAAATCTATTGCTCTGCGCCACGGTGGCAACGTGAGCTGCAGTAACCAAAACGGCGGCGGTGCCTGCTTTGAAGTGCGCTTGCCGAAAACCGCCTGATTGTGCAAAAAAAGTGCGCCGACTCACCCATTTGGGGGATACCGGTGTGGCGGCATTCGCACTAAAGTACGACTTAGCTGCTGTCACAGTTCACAAGGATCGAAACACTACCAAGTAATAGGTGGGTTTCACAGGTTCCAACGACGTCCCTTTGGGGACTTTCACAAAGCCACCTTCGGGTGGCTTTTTTTTATGCAAGAAATTATGCTGCGTTGCGTTGTACTTCGGCAAATGCGGGCGGCTGGCACCCAGCGCGGGTGCAGTTGATTGCCGCAGCTGCCATGGCATTGGCCAATGTAGTGGTCACGCGTTGGGCAGCATCTGCGCTATGCAACGTCCAGTCACCAACGCAGTTACCCCAAAAAGTGTCGCCCGCTCCCACGGTGTCCACCACGGTGACGCGAGGCACATCCTGCTGGGCCGATTGGCCATCCACCTGTAACCATGCGCCTTCGGCACCAAAGGTGAGTGCAATACGGCTTGCACCAAGGGCTGCAAAGTGCTGGGCCATATCTGGCGCATTGCTGCGCGATGGGCTTGCAAAGCCCAACAACTCTAAGTCTTCATCGCTGGCTTTGAGCCAGTCGGCCAGTGCGGCTACTGCTTGCACTGCGGCCACATACTCTGGCAGATTGGCGGCCAACTTGGGGCGCAAATTCACATCCACACTGATGGTCCAGCCCATAGCCTTCGCCCCGCTGAGCACCGCCAACACTTTGGTGTGCTCTGGCGGAACCAGCATCAATGAGCCGGTGTGCAACACGCCGGGGGCCACTTGCTTCAATGCAGTCAGCACTTGGTCTACCGTGTAGTCGCGGTCGGCAATGCCTTCACGATAAAAACCGTAGCTAGGCTGTCCGTTGGTGACTTGCACCACAGCCAATGAGGTGGGCAGGCGGCTAGAAGGCAAGGATTGGGCTACACCATCACGGCCCAGCTGCTCCACCATTTGTGCGCCAAAACGGTCAGTAGAAAACGGATTTAAAAACGCCACCTGTGCGCCACGTAACGCCGCGGCGCGGGCCATGTTGAAGGGGCTGCCGCCAATGAATGGACGCAACGTGCCGTCGGGCTGCGCTACGCAGTCCATTAGGGCTTCACCTAAAACATAGATTGGCGTTGTCATTTTTTAAGCAAGTGTTGGCGGCGAATCACATCAATCCACACCGCAATAATCACCACGGCCCCAATGGCCATCATTTGTTTGAACTGAGAGATTTCCATCAGGTTCATGCCGTTGCGAATCATGGTGATCAGCACCGCGCCCAACAGGCTGCCCCAAATGCTGCCGCGTCCGCCAAACAGCGATGTGCCACCCAAAATAACGGCGGCGATGGCATCAAGCTCAAACATTTGCGCCATCTTGCCGCTACTGGAATCCATACGTGCCATCAGCACAATGGCACCCAGTGCACAGCACAGGCCAGAGACGATGTAAACACCCAACTTGTACCAACGGATGTTGATGCCCACTTGGCGCGCCCCCATCTCGTTAGAGCCCATGGCATACACATAGCGGCCCAGCTTGGTGCTGGACAGCACAAACGCCATCACCACAAAAAACACGCCCGTTATCCAGATTGGCATAGGCACACCGAGCAACTGGCCATAACCTATGAAAGGCAGCGGGTCGGGCATGCCCGAGTTGTCAAAGCCACCTGTGGACTCAAACGCCATGCCGCGCCACAGGGTTAAGCCGCCCAAGGTCACGATGAACGACGGAATACCCACGAACGCTACCAGGTAGCCATTGAAAACCCCGACGGCAGCGCCAATGCCAAACGCAGCAGCCATGGCCACATAGGGGTCAATGCCCAGTTTGATCATCATGTGCCCGGCTACAGCGCCAGCCAGCGCTGTTAATGCGCCTACAGCCAGGTCCACACCGCCGGTCAAGATGACAAAGGTTTGACCACCGGCCAGAAGCGCGATCACCGAGGCCTGCACCAAGATATTGGACAGGTTACCGGTGGTTAAAAAATAAGGGGAGGCAATCGTCAGCAGTACTCCCAGTACCAAAACGGCGACCAGTGCGCCGTACCATTCTTGGCGGGTAATTTGGTTGACAAATTGGTGTGCGGGGGACTTCATGGATTCTTTTCCTCAATCAAAAGGACGACCGCCACACGGCGGTCGTCTTTCATTCACGCAAGGTGAATGTTATTTACAGCTCAAACGTTGGGCTGCTTATTTCACTTTCATGAACTGCGCTACGCCAGAGTCTTTGGCAAACGCGTCCACGTTGGTTGGCAACACCAGGAAAGAACCAGTGTCGATACGGGCGCTAACGGTCTTGCCTTCAGCTGCAGCAATGGCGGTTTCCACGCCGACTTGACCGATCTTGGCCAACATCTGCGCAGCGTTGGCGCTCTGCCAGCCTTGCTTCATCATGTCCAGGCCGCCTGGGGAACCGTCAAAACCAGCGATCATGACTTCGCCGGCTTTCTTGCCAGCAGCCATCAACGCAGCCTTGGCACCCAAAGCGCCGCCGTCCCATGCGCAAGCAATCACTTTGACGCCAGGGTTGGCGCGCAAAGCGGTTTCCACGCCGTTTTGGGCCATGGTTTGGTCCCATGTTGTGGACACTTCAACTACTTTGACGTTTTTGCGCTTGGCGTTCAGGCCATCCAGGAAACCTTTTTTACGCTCTTGGCCGGTGGACTGACCCAAATCACCAGTGATGTAGATCACGGTGTCGCCGTCTTTGACTTGACCAGCAGCCCAATCACCTTGGACCATGGCGGCCTTGATGTTGTCGGTAGCCACGTACGAAGTGATCTTGGCGCCAGTGATACCCGTGTCCACAGCCACGACCTTGATACCAGCGGCCAATGCCTTGTTGATAGCGGGTGCAATACCAGCGCTGTCTACAGGTGCGATAGCAATGGCGTTCACCTTGCGGGTGATCATGTCTTCAACGATGGCCAATTGCTTGGACAACTCACCTTTTTCAGCGGCCAATTCGATGAATTTCACGCCCTTGGCTTGACCAGCTTTCTTGGCGCCGCCGTTGATCAGCGTCCAGCCTTCGTTGGTGTTACCGTTGGTGATATAGGCCACGGTGGTTTCGGCCATAGCGGCAGTCATCAGACCGACTGTTGCCATTGCAATGGCCAGACGGCCCATAGTGCGCTTGATGCTCATGTGTATCTCCAAGTGTTTAAGTTAGGGTTAGCAGCGCTGAATGTTTAAGGCGACCCGTCGCTTGCTGGGATTGGATTAAATCAGAATCTCGACTAATTAAACCTAGTAGTTTTACTAATATGATTTTTGCTGGAACATGGCATGCTTGCAGCCACTTCTGCTATTGAGATTGCATCCATGACCTCTACCCAACCCGTGCTGCGCATCAGCGGCCTGACCAAACACTACGGTGGCGTCAAAGCGCTTACAGGCGCAAGCTTTCAGCTTTTGCCTGGTGAGCACGCTGCCATCGTGGGCGACAACGGCGCGGGCAAAAGCACTTTTGTGCGCCTGATAACTGGGGCCGAGCGCCCCAACGAGGGTGAAATTAGCCTGGACGGCCAAACCGTGCACTTCGACTCACCCCTGGATGCCCGCGAAAAGGGGATTGAAACCGTCTACCAAACGCTGGCACTGGCCGAAGACCTGGATGTGCCTGCCAACATCTTCCTGGGCCGCGAAATCACGCGCCTGAACCTGGGGCCGCTGTCTATCCTGAACCACAAGGCCATGCGCGAAAAATCCACTGCCATGCTGTCCACGACGGGGGTGAAGATTCAAGACATGTCGGAGAGCCTGCGCGGCATGTCGGGCGGACAACGCCAATGTGTGGCCATTGCACGTGCTGCGGGTTTTGCCAAAAAACTCATCATTCTGGACGAACCCACCGCCGCATTGGGTGTAGCTGAAACCGCGCGTGTGGAGCAAATCATCAAGGGCCTGAAACAGCAAGGCATTCCGCTCATCATCATTAGCCACAACCTGCGCCAGGTGTTTGACTTGGTAGACCGCATTTGGGTGTTCCGCCAAGGCCGCATCATCTGCAGTCGCCTAACCCGCGAAACCAACCCTGAAGAAATCGTAGGCCTGATTACCGGTGCCATCGACCCCGCCAAACTGCAATCACAAGAGGCCGTTGCATGCTAAAAGGAATTGACCCTTTGTTGACCCCCGAGCTATTGATGCACTTGTGCGCCATGGGCCATGGTGAATGGGTTGCTGTGGTGGATGCCAACTTCACCGCTGACTTTTTGAGCAACGGCAATCCGGTAGTGCGCCTGCCGGGCCATAGCTTGGAGCGCGTCTCCAAGGCAGTGCTGTCGGTAATACCACTGGCGGTAGACGTGCCCTGCCCTGCAGCCTACATGCACTCATGCAATACCGCGCAAGACCACCGCACGCTGGCACAGCAGTCATTGGTAGATCTGTTAGTCGAAGACGGCCTGTCAGGCGACAAAATAGAGCCTGTAGAACGCTACGCTTTTTATGACAAGATCAAGGGTGCAAGCCTGATTGTGCAGAGCGGCGAAGCCACGGCGTACGGCAACGCCATGTTCTGCAAAGGCGTCATCCTCAACTAATCTTGGACCGTAGTGAATCGCTTTGACAGCTGAAACTTCCTTTACCCGCGATCCGCGCCAAATGCGCGGCTCTAACCACACAGGAATGCGCCAGTTCAACGAGCGCATTGTGCTGCAGGCTATTCGCCACCACGGGGCCATTGCCAAAGCCGACATCGCGCGGCTGACGCAGCTGTCGTCGCAAACCGTAGCCATCATTGTCAGCCGCTTGATTGACGATGGGCTGCTACTCAAACAAGACCGCGTGCGCGGCAAAATCGGCCAACCCTCGGTTCCCCTGAGCCTGAACCCTGACGGCGCTTACAGCCTGGGCTTGCAGGTGGGCCGACGCAGCCTGGAGGTGCTGGTGTCCGACTTTTTGGGCCAACCTCGTCACCGCCTGCAATACACCTACCCCTACCCAGACCCCGATGTGGTGCTGCCCAACATTGAAAAAGGCCTGGCCCACATGCAAGCCACGATGGGCAAAGACTGGGAACGCATGGTAGGCATTGGCCTGACCGCCCCGCTCTCGCTGCACCACTGGTCAGACCAAATGGGCGGCATTGCCGGCAAAGCCCTGCAACGCTGGGAAGCGCTGGATTTACGCGCCACGGTGCAAGCACTGACCGACCTGCCGGTTGAGTTTGCCAAAGACACCACTGCGGCCTGTGTGGCCGAAATGTTGCAAGGCCACGGCCGCATGGTGGAAAACTATTTGTATGTATTTGTGGGCACTTTTGTGGGCGGCGGCCTGGTGCTGTCGGGCCACATTGTGGCGGGCCAGCGCGACAACGCTGGGGCCATTGGCTCTATGCCCATGGGCATGGCCAGTGCCAGCACGGGCTCTAACCAAAAACCCGCACAGCTACTGCAAATGGCATCCGGCTGGCACCTGGAGCAGACGCTGGAGCAAGCCGGTTTTGCCCCGCAACTGGTGCACCAGGACGCCATCATGGACCCGGCCTACGCCGCCTATGTAGAACCCTGGCTGGCGCAAGCGGGCAAGGCCTTATCCATGACCGCAGTGAGTGCGGCTGCACTGATGGACCTGAACGCGGTGATTATTGACGGCTCGCTCGGCCGCTCGCTGGTAGAGGCGCTAATTCTTGCCACCCGCGAACGCATAGGGCAGTACAACCTGGACGGCCTGCAAGCGCCCACCATCATGTCGGGCCAAGTAGGCGCACATGCACGGGCACTGGGTGGGTCACTGCTGCCGCTTCACACGCAGTTTTTTCCGATCAAAGACATTTTTCTTAAAGAAGACCTCGCGTGAAAATTTACCTCGACTCGGCCCAGGTAGCCTCGTGGGCACTTCCCGCCGGTTGCCCGCCCGTGTGCGGCGTCACCACCAACCCCACGCTGGTATTCCAGGCCGGGCTGCCTGTCACTCTACCCACCTATTTGCACCTGCTGCAAGCCGCCGCCGACCATGGCCTGGCCGAGCTGATGCTGCAACTCCCCAGCCCCGATGCCAACCAAGCCACTGAGTGGCATGCAGCATTGCAAGCCAAAGCAGCAGCCCTGAAAATAGCGCTCACCATCAAGCTGCCATGCCACCCCGACTGGCTGCCCTGCATACACGCCATGCAAGCCGCAGAGCAGCCCATTTTGCTCACCGGTCTGTCCAACCCCGTGCAATTGCTGTGGGCCCAATCGCTCAAAGCCGCTTATGTGGCCCCGTACATTGGCCGCTTGGCCACCGACGGGCGCGATGTTTGGGCACTGATGGAAGCCTGCGTAGCCGTGCAAGCCAACGGCCCCGCACTCCTAGCCGCCAGCATCAAAAGCCCCGACGTGCTGGCTAAGCTGATTGCCTGCGGAGCAACTGCCGCCACCTTGCCCCCCACCAGTCTGGTGGCATGGGCCAGCGACACGCTCACCAACTCGGCCATGGCGCAGTTTGAAAACGATATTGCTGCCAGTCTGGCTTTGGGTTCAGTTTAGGCATCATTACGGCCTCTAGCCCCCGTGGAACATGCGTAAGCAGCTATAAAAGATATAGCAATCTCTCAGGCAAAACATCCACCAAACAGCGCGTATGGCCCAGCGGGCATTCGCGCTCGAAGCACGGCGCGCAGTCCAGCGCGGGCTGGTAGGCGGGGTCGTTTTTAAGCCAGACCACATGCGCGCGGTCGCTCAAGGGGGGAGTGTGCAAAGGGCTGGATGAGCCGAAGACTGCCACCTGGGGCACATGCAGGGCGGCGGCAACGTGCATCAGGCCGGAGTCGTTGCTGACCATGGCTTTGGCACCGGCTATCAGGGCCAACGCCTCGTCCAATGAGGTGCGGCCCGACAGGTCCATGACAACTGGGAAAGCGGTATTCGCTGAGCCACTGACAAAACGCTTGCCTGCGTTTGCCGTCGCAGCAATTTCAGCGCACAGCGCCGCCTCTTTGCCAGAACCCAACAACAACACTGGCAGCGCGAGTTGACTGGCCAGTTCCGCGAAGTGGTTAGCCGGCCAGCGCTTGGCGGGGCCGTATTCCGCACCGGGGGCAAACACGTAGTAACCATTGCGCTGCAATGGGCCACAAGCACTGGCGTTTGCCCCAGCACCGTTCGCGGCCAGATTTCCCTGCGCTGTCAGCGCTTGGGCAATGGCTGCATCGGACACTACCAAGGTGGGTTTGTCGGACTCAACGCCCGACTCTCCGCTGAGCGCAGAGTAAAACGCCACCATAGGTGGACGTTGGCCTTTGGCAGGGTTTTTCAAGCGGTGGGTGAGCAGGCCCACGCGGGCTTCGCCCAAATACCCCACGCGCTTGGGAATGCCCGCCAGCAGCGGTAGCAGCGCACTTTTGATGGAGTTGGGGCAGATGTAGGCGCAATCAAACTGCCCTGACCATTGCTTTGCAAGGCTGCGGCGCGCCTTCCACTGCAAGCCACCGTGAGCAAAAGGCAAATCCACCACCTGCGCCACATGCGGCATGGCCCGGTACACCGGCGCCACCCAGGGCAAGGCCCCTACCGTGAGGCGCTCGCCGCGCTGGGCCAGCCTGCGCATGAGCGGCTCGGTCATCACCGCGTCCCCAATCCATTGGGGCGCTATAACGAGAGATGTTTTCATGTGGAATTGGTTTTGCCGCCGGGCCGCCCCAAGGGGAACCGCACCCCCTTGGGGGGCAGCGACCCGCGAAGCGGCGGAGCGTGGGGGTCAGTGACCTTTGAAGTGCTCGCCGTCCTTCAATTTGTACACGGTGCCGCAATAGGGGCACTTGGCTTCGCCGCTGTGGCCTACGTCCAGGTACACCTTGGGGTGGGTATTCCACGTTTCCATTTGGGCCAGGGGGCTGGGGCAGAACACGCCGCCTTGGTGGTTCAAGTCGGTGGCCAGCAGTTCAATGACAGATTTGCTCATACATTCCTCTAGTTAGTTGGGGTCAGAGCACATCGCTGCGCGAGTGGTCTGACCCTCAAATACGTTAAATTTTCGCCAACCAGTGGGCGTATTTGGGGTTGCGGCCGTTAACGATGTCAAAGAAGGCACTCTGGATTTTTTCGGTAATGGGGCCGCGCGTGCCGACGTAGTCGGCCTTGCCCAGCTCGATGCGGTCCAGCTCGCGAATCGGGGTGATTTCGGCGGCGGTGCCACTGAAGAAGGCTTCGTCGCAGATGTACACCTCGTCGCGGGTAATGCGCTTTTGCACCAACTCCAGCCCTAAGTCTTGGCAGATGTGCATAACGGTATTGCGGGTGATGCCGTTCAGGGCACCGGCGGACAAGTCAGGCGTATAAACCACGCCGTCTTTCACCACAAACAGGTTTTCGCCTGCGCCTTCACTGACAAAACCGCTGGCATCGAGCAACATGGCTTCGTCATAGCCGTCGTCGGTGGCTTCCATGTTGGCCAAAATCGAGTTGGTGTAGTTGCTCACCGCCTTGGCCTGAGTCATGGTGATGTTGACGTGGTGGCGGGTGTAGCTGGAAATTTTGACGCGAATGCCGCGCTTCATGCCCTCTTCGCCCAAGTAAGCGCCCCATGGCCAGGCGGCCACCATCAAATGAATCGTGTTGCCCTTAGGCGAGACACCCAACTTGCGGTCACCAATCCAGGTGAGCGGGCGGATGTAGCCGGACTCTAGGTTGTTCTCGCGGATCACGGCTTTTTGAGCCTCGTTCACCTGGTCTTGGGTGAACGGAATTTGCATGCGCAAAATTTTGGCACTGTTGAACAGGCGCTGGGTGTGTTCTTCCAGGCGGAAGATGGCAGTGCCGTTTTCGCCTTTGTAGGCACGCACGCCCTCAAACGCACCGCAACCGTAGTGCAGGGTATGGGTCAGCACGTGGATTTTGGCGTCACGCCAATCCACCATCTGGCCGTCCATCCAGATTTTGCCGTCACGGTCTGACATCGAGGGGGGAAGTGCGCTCATCGAGGGTGTCCTTGTTGTTGGAGTCGGTTGAAACTGTGCAACCGCTGATTTTACGAGGCCTCTGGGGTGGGGCGAAACAGTTCCCAACTGACAAGTTTCCCGCCCACAAACAGGCAAGTGACGTGCGACTGGGTGCCGTCGGTCCAGCGAAACTGCTCTGGCTGGGTGTCTTTAGGGGTGAGCAACTCGCCCAGGGCGCGCGTCATGGCGACCACATGCAGCAAGGTGGCACCCTTTCGCAGCTTGGCGTTGAGCATCACAGCGCTACCCACAAAGCCCACCGGGCGGTTGGTGGCACGCTTGAGCACTTGCAACATGCGGGTGAAATGCAGCAGCATCCACATCACCAACAAGGCGGTAGAGCCCGCCACGCCCGACCAGCCGTAGCTTTTATAAGCCACCGCTACGAAAGCGATGCTCCCCAAAGGGATTAATATTTTTTGAAATTGCATGTACTGATTTTCGCAGGTCAGCGCGGCACCGCAGCGCGTGCAACTACCTAGTGTGGCAGGCGCACGGTGACCATGAGTCCGCCTAAAGCGGGCGAGCGACAGGCGACCAGCTGCGCACCAAAAACATCGGCAATGCGCCTGACGATCGACCATCCTAGCCCGCTACCGGGTTGGTCCGACCCAAGCACCCGAAAAAACCGCTCTCCCAGGCGCTGCGTAGACTCTGACGACATGCCAGGCCCGCTGTCTTGTACGCACACCTCACAGGCCATTGGCCCATGCCGCACGCTGACCAAGACACGCGCACCATCAGGGCTGTAACGCAAGGCGTTGTCTACCAGGTTGCGAATCAGCACGCCTAAAAGCACGTCGTCAGCAGCTACCGCGCAGGCAATTTCGGCGTCCAGCTCCAGTGTTTGCCCGCGTGCCAAAGCTGCAGGCGCCAAATCTGCCGATACACGCTGCGCCAAGGCGGCCAGGTCTACCTGCGACACCGGCCTAGCCTGGCTGGCCTCCAGTCGCGCCAGTGTGAGCAGCTGGTCGACCAGTCGAGTGGCACGGTCACAGCCCGCCAGGGTGAACTGCAGCGCATGGCTGCGCTGGGCTTCATCCTCACCCGCCCCCAGCGCCACCTGCGCTTGTGCCCGAATAGCCGCAATGGGCGTGCGCAACTCGTGGGCAGCATCTGCGGTAAAACGCCGCTCCGAGGCCACCATACCGCCAATGCGGTCCAGTAATTCATTCAAAGCGCCCACCAGCGGTTGCATTTCCTGCGGCATGTTTCGCAAGATGATGGGCTCAAGTGCATGGGGCACGCGTTTACCCAATGATTCACTTAGCTCTCGCAAAGGTGTCAAGCCGCGGCGCACCGACCACCAGCCCACCAGGCCTAGTAGCGGCATGGCAATCAACAGCGGCCACAACATGCTGCGCAACACCGCCCATAAGATGGACTGGCGAGACTCTACTTTTTCACCGACAAAGACACGTACTTTGCGGTTGTTCTCTGGCGTGGCAAATACGCGCCACAACTCACCATCAGACAGTTGTACGGTCGAAAATCCTGTCTCTGCGCTGGCCATGGGCGCGGTACCGGCATTGCTGGAGCGCGTGACCAATTGGTCTGCAATAAACACCTGAAAAGCCACTTGTGGTGTGTATTTATGCGAAGTGGATACATCGCCAACATCGTCATCATCGCCATCGGCCTGCACCAACAGCAACTCAGCTGCTTGGGCTAAATGTCCGTCTAACAGCTCATCGAGTTCGTGGCGCGCGTCTATCCATGTCAGTAACGCAGCACACAGCCACACCAATGTCGCCAAGCCCAGCACCATGGCAAGCAGGCGCGCCTGTATCGAGCTGAGCTTTGCTACGACATTCATGACAGTTGGCTATTTTTAGGGGGTCGCTTTTAGCATGGTGTAGCCCACACCACGCACGGTTTGAATCGCATCCGAACTGAGTTTGCGTCGCAAGTGGTGGATGTGAACCTCAATGGTGTTGCTCTCGACCTCGTGGCCCCAACTGTACATTTGCTGCTCCAGCTGTTCGCGTGACAGCACGCGACCCGCATTGCGCATCAGCGCGTGTAACAAATCAAATTCCCGCGTAGACAGGCTCGCGGCTTGGCCATCAAAGCGTACTTGGCGCGCTGCGGGGTCAAGCTGCACTTTGTCGCATACCAGTACTTCGTGTGTTTGGCCGTGTGAGCGTCGTATCAGGGAGCGCAGGCGTGCCGCTAACTCGTTCAAGTCGACGGGTTTGACTACGTAGTCGTCTGCCCCCAAGTCCAACCCACGCACCCTGTCCGCAATGGCATCGCGTGCGGTGAGCACCAGTACAGGTGTCGCAATATTGCGCGCCCGCACTGACTGCAGGACATCCAGCCCATCTTTCATGGGCAGGCCCAAGTCCAATACGCCTGCCGCATACACGTCGCTGGCTAACTCGCGCTCGGCGGCGGCCCCATCGCGCACCCAGTCCACCTGAAATCCCAGCTGGCGCAGCCCCGCGCGCAGGCCATCGCCCAACATGGCATCGTCTTCAGCAAGCAGAATTCGCATGGTGTTTAACTCAAGTCGCGGGTTATCGACAATTTATGGAGCGCTTTGCCACTGTAACCACCAAAAAATCAGCACGCACAGCGCCATCAACAGCGCTACGGCGGCAGTCCACCCTTTAAGAGGCACACCGTCCCCGCGGTAGCCGAGCTTGGTACCAGTCACCATAGAGCGCACCAAGTTTTCGCGGTGCAAATAAGTGGCTGCCACCACGCCGGCAATGTGCACACCCACAATCGCCAACATGGTGTTTGCAGCCCCTTCGTGCAACTCGCTAAGCCATTCACCGCCCACCTCGTTGTAAGTAGCCCAACCAGTGGCCACTATGGCCATACCCGTAGCGATGAGTAACACAATCGCTACCGCACCGGCGGGGTTGTGTCCTGTGAAATGCTGTGGCGACGCACCTCGCAACGATGCAAGGTAGGCCACTACCGCTTGCGGACCACGCACAAAATTGGTGAAACGTGCGTAGCGCGTGCCCACTAGGCCCCACACCAGACGAAATGCCAACAAGCCCCCCATGGTGTACCCCAAAGTGACGTGCACCAAGCGCCAACGCTCCCCCTCAGCCGTAATGTAGGCACCCACAAAGCTGAAGGCCAACAACCAATGAAACAACCTTGTGGGAGCGTCCCACACCTTTATTTTGCTTGGTAAAGGGGAAATCATTTGGGAATGCGCACTTCGTGCTCGTTGAAATTGCCTTTTGCAGCATTAACGTGACAAGCCACGCAGTTAGAGGGGCTGCCCACTGAGGCCCGTTTCCATACGTTGGCAGGCACCTCACCATCACGGTGTTTGCGCAAAAACCAGGCAGACTGGGTAATCCGGTCGTGAGGGGGCTCTTCACTTGCACGTTTGGAAGTGCCCGCATTGGCTTTGAGCCAAGTGCTGATTTCACGCACATTGGCATCGTCTAGCGACGCGTCAGTGCCGAAATGTTTATTGAGTCCACCCATCAAGCGCTGCCAGGATGCAGCGGGCAGTAATCCGACGGGATAGGCCACGTGGCAAGCAGCGCATTCTTGTGCGTACTTGGGAAGCGGAGGGACTCGCGAACCACCTTCCGACTCAGCATAGGCAAGCGAGCTGGAAATTGCAAAAGCAGCCATGCAGACTGTGGCTTTGCCCTCTAAATTTGCTATTAATTTAGTAGCTGCTTGCGCAACACGGACGGGGGCTGTAGCACTTATTTTCATATATTTCTTGGCGTTAACGCTTCAAACTGAGCAACCACGCCAATACGTCGGCTTTTTCTGTGGCGGTGCATTCACGGCCCACCACATCGTTGCAATTGCGGCGAAACCATTTTTCTGACTTGGCTAATTCGGTGAAGCGCTCAGGGTTAAACGCTGGTGCCATGGCGCTAATTACTTTGCCGGTGCTGGCGTGCTTACCCTCACCGGTAGGCGTGGCCGTATGGCAACTGGAGCAGCTCCAGTCTTTCCCATGCTTACTGGTGAAAAAGTCTTGCCCTCGCGCAGGCTGTGCTGCTTGCCCCGACTGGGTCACATAGCCCGCCAAAAGCTCGGCCGGGGTTGCTGCGTGCGCACCGACGGTCAAAAGTATGCCGCCCAACGACACTGCGCAAACGCGGGCATAAGCCTTTAATCCAGATTTCAAAATGACCATAGCACCTCCATGAATTGCCATGGTAGGCATTGCAGATTAAGTAGCTCTTAACACCCCATCAAGCCAAGCAATCCAATAAGGACCCCGCATTTATCCCAGGGAGCGCACGACCTCCATGGCCTGCTCAACGCGCTCCACCGCATGAATGGTCAATCCTTCAATGGGTTTCTTGGGCGCGTTGGCCTTGGGCACCACCGCTACGGTAAACCCGAGTTTGGCGGCTTCTTTCAGTCGCTCCTGGCCGCGCGGTGCGGGGCGCACCTCGCCAGCCAGCCCCACTTCGCCAAACGCCAAAAAGCCCTTTGGCAGTGGCTTGCCGCGCAAAGACGACGTAATGGCCAGCATGACGGCCAAATCCGCTGCGGGCTCGCCGATGCGTACGCCGCCCACGGCGTTGATGAATACATCTTGGTCCATGCAGGCCACGCCCGCATGGCGGTGCAGCACCGCCAGCAGCATAGCCAGCCGGTCTTTGTCCAAGCCCACGGACAAGCGGCGCGGGCTGGGGCCACCACTGTCCACCAGCGCCTGAATCTCCACCAGCATGGGACGGGTGCCTTCCAGGGTGACCATCACGCAGCTGCCCGGCACCGGCTCAGCGTGCTGACTCAGAAAAATAGCGCTGGGGTTGCTTACGCCCTTGAGTCCTTTTTCAGTCATGGCAAACACGCCAATCTCGTTGACGGCACCAAAGCGATTTTTAATCGCCCGCACCAGCCGAAACTGGCTGTGCGTGTCGCCTTCAAAGTACAGCACGGTGTCCACCATGTGCTCCAGCACGCGGGGCCCCGCCAGCGCGCCTTCTTTGGTCACATGGCCTACCAGCACGATGCACACGCCGCTGCTTTTGGCGGCACGGGTCAGGTGGGCGGCGCACTCACGCACCTGCGCTACCGAGCCTGGCGCGCTGGTGAGCTGATCGGAATACACGGTTTGAATCGAGTCAATCACAGCCACGTCGGGCCGGTTGGCATCCAGGGTGGCGATTATTTTTTCTAGCTGAATCTCGGCCAGCACTTTGACCTGGCTGTGGTCCAGCCCCAAACGACGTGAGCGCAAGGCCACTTGCGCTCCACTTTCTTCGCCAGTGACATACAGCGTGCTTTTGCCGCTGCGCTGCAGCGAATCCAGCGCCTGCAGCAGCAGCGTGGACTTACCAATGCCAGGGTCGCCACCGATGAGCACCACACCGCCCTCCACAATGCCACCACCCAGCACGCGGTCTAGCTCTTCATGACCCGTGGGCGTGCGGTCTACGTCCGACGCTTCAATGTCGCTGAGCACCGTGACTTCGGCCGTCTTTGCCAGCGAGGCAAAGCGGTTTTTTACCGCCGACTCGGCGTGCGCCACGGATTCAATCAGCGTGTTCCAGGCATTGCAGTGCGGGCACTTGCCCAGCCATTTGGGGCTGGTGCCACCGCAGTCAACGCAGGTATAGATGGTTTTTTCTTTGGCCATGGCGCGATGATACTGTATGCATTAACAGCCATTCCAGCGATGTACGACTTTTAACAGACAGCGCGCCAAAGCTGCGCTAATGTCTGGGGCATGAATGGACTCAGTACCTCTGACGCCGCCGAGCGCCTCACAACCGATGGGCCCAATGCCCTGCCCAGCGATGTTCGCCACACTTGGTTCATAGCCCTGTGGGACGCTATGCGTGAGCCCATGTTTGCCCTGATGCTGAGCGCGGGCTTGCTGTATGTGGTGCTGGGTGACTTGCAAGAGGGCTTGATTTTGCTGGGCTTGGTATTGGTAGTGGTGACATTGACGCTGTACCAAGAAGGCAAAACTGCACATGCACTACAGGCCCTGCGGGATATGAGCAGCCCCAAAGCACTGGTGCTGCGTGACGGCAAGCCGACCCGGGTGGCTGGGTGCGACGTGGTGGTGGGCGATGTACTCATCGTGGCCGAGGGCGACCGTGTGGCGGCGGATGCAGTGCTGCTATCGGGCACCGAGGTCACCGTGGACGAGTCCCTGCTTACCGGTGAATCGGCCCCGGTGCACAAAACGCCTGCGGTACCGTCCACCCCAGACAGCGCCACACTAACCGCACCTGAGCACCCGGGTGGCGACCAGCTGCCCTGGCTGTACTCGGGTACGCTGCTGGTACAAGGCCATGGGCAAGCCCGCGTCACGGCCACCGGCGCGCGCAGCCAGATTGGTCGTATTGGCGCAGCGCTAACGTCTGTGGAAGTACAGACCACGCCGCTCAAGAAGCAAACTGCGCAGTTGGTGAAAGTGCTCGCCATGGTGGCGGGAGCGGCCAGTCTGCTACTCATCGTTGCCTTCGGCCTGCTGCGGGGTGATTGGCTGGGCGCGGTGCTGGCAGGCATTGCTTTGGCGATGGCGCTGCTGCCTCAAGAATTTACGGTGGTACTGACCGTATTGCCCGCGCTCGGTGCGTGGCGCTTGTCCAAGCAAAACGTGCTGACGCGGCGCATTACCGCCATCGAGACACTGGGGGCCACATCCGTGTTGTGCGTGGACAAAACCGGCACGCTGACCGAAAACCGCATGACAGTGGCCCAACTGGCCGTGCGCGTGGGCACAGATACGCAGACCCTGAACGTGGACTACAGCGCGCAAGCTGCTCTGCCCGAGGCATTTCACACGCTGGTGGAGTTTTCTATTTTGGCCAGTGTGGCCGAGCCGTTTGACCCGATGGAAAAAGCCTTTCACAGGCTCGGCCAGCATTTTCTAGAAGGCACCGAACATTTGCACCGTGACTGGACTTTGCTGCAATCTTATGGACTCACGCCCCAGCTGCGTGCCATGTCGCAGGTGTGGCAGGCGCAGCAAGGCAACACGCATGTGGTAGCGGCCAAAGGCGCGCCGGAAGCCATCATCGACCTGTGCCACATGGATGCCGCAACGGCTGCCCAAATAGGGCGAGACGTGCAGGCCATGGCGGCACTGGGCCTGCGGGTGCTGGGGGTGGCGCAGGGGCAATTTGAAGGTCAAGCCTGGCCCGAGGGGGAGCATGATTTTGACTTTACTTATGTAGGCCTGCTGGGCTTGGCCGACCCGCTGCGCCCTGGCATTACCAGCGCCATGCAAGAGTGCCACGCCGCTGGCATTCGGGTGATGATGATTACCGGCGACTACCCCGCTACTGCCAGCGCCATTGCGCTGCAGGCGGACCTAAGCGGCACCAAAGTGCCTGAGGTACTGAGCGGCGACACCATTGCAACCCTGTCAGATGCAGCCTTGCAAACCCAGCTGCGCACCACCGACGTGTGCGCACGCGTGGCGCCTGCACAAAAGCTGCGCATTGTGCAAGCCCTGCAAGCCAATGGCGAGGTGGTGGCCATGACAGGCGACGGCGTGAACGACGCACCCGCCCTGAAAGCCGCCCACGTGGGCGTGGCCATGGGAGGACGCGGCACCGACGTGGCGCGCGAAGCCGCCGCCATTGTGCTGATGGACGACAACTTCACCTCTATCGTGCACGCCGTTCAGTTGGGGCGGCGCATTTTTGACAATCTGCGCAAGTCGATGTTTTATATCTTGGCAGTACATGTGCCGATTGCTGGGCTGGCCTTATTGCCAGTGCTGATGGGCTGGCCGGTGATGCTGTACCCACTGCACATTGCATTTTTAGAGTTGGTGATTGATCCGTCGTGCTCTATGGTGTTTGAGAACGAACCCCAGGAGGCCGGTACGATGCAACGCCCGCCGCGCGACCCGAATGCACGACTGGTGGGTGGCCGTACCCTGCTGATTGCGCTGCTGCAGGGGGCGGGCGCTTTGGCGTGCGTCGTCGCGGCTTATTTGTGGGGCAGCACTTGGCTGGATGAACGCGGAACACGCGCTTTTGTTTTTGTTACTTTGGTGCTGGGCAACGTGCTGCTGCTGCTGTCCAGCCGCACGGGAACCCAAACGCTGTGGCAATCGCTAACCGTACCCAACCGCACGCTGTGGCTGGTGGTGGGGCTGACCACGGCAGTGCTGGCACTCACGCTGTATGTGCCTTGGTTAGCTAGTCTGTTTCAATTCAGCCCGCTGGCACCCGCCGATTGGCTGCGCGCTGTGGCGCTAAGCGCGGCCAGCTTGACATGGTTTAGGCTGGTGCGCTAACGCTGAACCGACACAGTAACCTTGCCACCGACCAACTGCACAGAGCTGCAGGTGGCATGACGTTGATGAACACGTATTTCACTGCACCGGAACCCGCTGTGCCAAACCGCACATCAACTCATAACCCACGGTGCCCGCTTTATGGGCCACCTCGTCAATCGACAGCACTGCGCCGTTAGCGGCAACACCCCACAGGGTGGCCGAACTGCCCGTTTGCGCTTGAGGTACAGGCCCCAGATCTACCGCCAACATATCCATGCTGACGCGCCCTAATGTACGGGTGCGCACACCGTCTACCAGCACAGGCGTGCCGGTAGGGCAGCTGCGGGGGTACCCATCGGCATAGCCACATGCAACCACACCAATGCGCATAGCCTCCGGGGCTACAAAGTTTGAGCCATATCCCACGCTAGCCCCCTTCGGTATTGCGTAAGCAGCTATCAATTTTGCAGCAAATGTCATCGTAGGTTGTAAACCCCAGTGCGCAGAAGAATGCTCAGGGAAGTCTGGCGCACTGCCATACACCGCAATGCCCGGGCGCACCCAGTCTGACGCAATCACAGCGTCGGCATGACGCAGCGTTGCGGCACTGTTGCTTAAGGAGCGCTCGCCCGGCAAATCGCCCGCAAAGTGGTTGAAGGTGTCCATTTGGGCGGCAATGCCCTTGGGGCCATCGGCGTCGCTAAAGTGGGTCATGAGCGATATTTCGTCCACCTGGGGCAAGGCGTTTAAGCGCGTCCAGGCCGAACGGTATTGGTGCGGCGCAAAGCCCAACCGGTTCATGCCGGAGTTCATCTTCAAGAAAACCCGCTGTGGCACATTGGTTTTGTGAGCGGCCAACATATCTATCTGCTCTTCGCAGTGCACGGTGTGCCATAGGTCTAGGCGCGAGCACAGCTCCAAGTCGCGCAGATCGAACGCCCCCTCCAGCAACAAAATCGGGCCGCGCCAACCCAAAGCACGCACGCGTTGGGCCTCGGTCAAATCCAAGAGCGCAAAGCCATCGGCCCCGCGCAAGCCCTCAAATGCACGCTCTATGCCGTGGCCATAGGCATTGGCCTTGACCACCGCCCACACCCGCGCGTCAGGTGCAAAGCGTCTGGCAACGGCCAAATTATTGGCCAAAGCTTGCGTGTGGATAGTGGCTTGAATGGGGCGGGGCATAGTAAGACGAACATAAACCAAATTGCGGATGCCGGATTCTGACACCGCCTGCCATGCTATAACCGCAGCACGTTTGGAGACACATAACAATACCCACAGCATTAGTTGCACTGATGCCCGCCCCACCGACACATGAAACGCGGCTTTTACACCATCATGTCAGCGCAGTTTTTCAGCTCGCTGGCCGACAATGCATTATTTGTAGCAGCCGTGCAGCTTCTGCGTGGCGACGGCGCACCAGAGTGGCAGCAGGCCGCGCTAGTGCCCATGTTTGCCCTGTTTTACGTGGTACTAGCCCCTTTTGTAGGTGCTTTTGCCGATGCCTACCCCAAGGGCAAAGTCATGCTGGCGAGTAATTCCATCAAAGTCATAGGATGCCTCATGATGCTGTTTGGCACGCATCCACTGATGGCATACGCCATCGTTGGGCTTGGTGCTGCAGCGTATTCACCTGCAAAATACGGCATCTTGACGGAACTACTTCCATCTTCTCAGCTCGTCAAAGCCAATGGGTGGATCGAAGGGCTCACCATTGCGTCCATCATTTTGGGGGTACTCCTGGGTGGACAACTTGTCGGGCCAATAATGTCTAGCAAGCTCTTGTCGTTTGACTTTCCATTGATTGACACTAGCATCGACACCGCCCCTGAAGCGGCCATCAGTATTCTGATATTCGTGTACATGGCAGCAGCATGGTTTAACACCCGCATTCCACTGACTGGTGTACCCATGCGCGCATTGCCAAACAATCTAGTCACCCTGCTGCCTGATTTCTGGCACTGCAACACCCGCTTGTGGCGTGACCGCCTGGGACAAATTTCATTGGCTACCACGACCTTGTTTTGGGGTGTGAGTGGCAACTTGCGCTATATCGTGCTGGCATGGGCGGCTGCGGCCTTGGGCTACAGCGTCACGCAGGCCTCTGCATTGGTGGGAGTGGTAGCAATTGGTACTGCAGTAGGGGCAGTTGCCGCGTCATTGCGCATGCGCCTGGACCAGGCCACCAATGTAATGCCCTTGGGAATTGGCATGGGCGTGCTGGTGATTCTGTTGAACTTTATTGACAACGTGTGGCTGGCAGCGCCATTTTTGGTGCTGCTGGGCGGCTTAGGCGGCTTTTTGGTGGTGCCTATGAACGCGCTGCTCCAGCACCGTGGGCACAACCTGATGGGTGCAGGCCGATCGATTGCGGTGCAAAACTTCAATGAGCAGGCTTGTATCTTGGGCCTGGGTGGCTTTTACGCCTTGTCCACCGGCATGGGTTTGTCGGCTTTTGGTGCGATCACCATTTTTGGCGTGGTGGTGGCAGGCTTTATGTGGGTGATCAAGCGCTGGCATGAGCGTAACTGTCGCGAGCATGCGGTGGAAGTCAACCACCTACTCGACATTGCGCGCAACGACAACCTGCACGGCTAGTAGGGCTCGCTAAATCAGTGGCCCACAGCGGCACATTAGGCGCTGCCAAACTTGGTTGCGAATTCAATGCCAATTTTTTGTAGCAATGGGGTGGGGAGCAGCCCTCCGGCACAAACAATCACCGCATCATTGGGGTAACGCTGGCTAACGCCCTCACGGACAATGTCTACGTGCTGCGGGTGTATCGCATCCACCGTGGAATTGAGCAGTACGCGAAGGCGCCCAGCTTTTTCTTGTTGCTCCAGACGTATTCTGTTTTTTTGCTTCACTCGCGAAAACGCAGCACTTCGATAAGAAAGGATGACGCTCGTGTCAGCTTGCTCAGACACCGCGATGGCAGCCTCCAGCGCGCTGTCTCCACCGCCTACAACTAAAACCGACTGCCCTTGGTACTGTTCTGGGTCAATTAATCGGTAGGTCACTTTGGATGACTCTTCACCTGGCACTTCCAGCTTTCTTGGCGTTCCACGTCGTCCCATGGTCAGCAATACATTGCGCGCGGTGTAAGTTCCTTTATTGGTCCTGACTACAAAAGCTCCGTCAACGCGCTCAACGGCTTCCATGCGCTCACGAAATGCAATCTCAAGGCCCGTCTTTTTGACCACGTCAAGCCAAAACTCAAGCAGCTTTTCTTTTTGTACTTCGCCAAATTTGACTTTCCCAATGATGTCCAAGTCCACCGGTGCGGTCATGGCAATTTTTTGGCGCGGATAGTGGTAAACCGCGCCCCCCAATGAGTCCTCTTGCTCGAGGAGCTTGTATTTCAATTTGTGGTGTATCGACGAGAGTCCTGCCGACAACCCGGCAGGGCCACACCCTACGATAACGACGTCGTACTCGCCCCTACCACCTGTCTTTTTGCGTATCGAGGCAATGGCTTGGCGCCCCTGTTCGGCGGCCTTGCGAATCAACCCCATGCCACCGAGCTCGCCAGCAATATAAATTCCTGGCACGTTAGATTCAAACGTAGGGCTGACATGGGGAATATCGACGCCGCGCTTTTCAGTTCCAAACACCAGCTTAATGGCATCGAAGGGGCACGCTGCCAAACACGCACCATGCCCAATGCAGTGGGCTGCATTTTTTAGAACAGCCTTGCCATTGACCATGCCCAGGGCATTTTCCGGGCAGGCTTTGGTACAAGAGCCTGAACCAATGCACTTGGTTGGGTCAACAACAGGATGCAGCGATGGCGGCTCAGCCAGCCCGCTTTGAATTGCCAAATTGAGCTCTGCGGCGTCAGTTGTGTGTATGCGGGATTGCCGGCGCATGTACAAGACAACCACAACAGCAAACACCGCCACATAGAGATACAAGTAATTCATTGCCAAAGACGCGCTCAGGGCTTAACGACATCTTTGATGTCGATTTTTAGCCCGCTGCTACCCACAGCTACAGCCACGCTTTGCCCCAACAGGTCGCCGGGCTGTGGCATGGCATTTCCACTCTTGCTGATGCGCGCGCCCACGATCACCTGCTTGGCACCAGACAGCGCATTAGCCGGCGACATAGCCAAACTGTCGTCTAGCGTGAATCGCAGCGGAAGGTCTTTGACCTGCTTGCGCAAGATGGCCAAAGGCATACGCCCACCCTGCGCTGAGCGCGCGAATACAAACACGGTGTCCTCGGGTTGCGCTTGTTGCGCCAAGGCACCGGATAGGCTGACCGTACCGCTGACACTGGCAACCGACGGTGTTGCTGCCACGTCTTCGGCTGCTACCGGAGGAAGCCCTGCCAATTGGCGGGCTTCTTTAAGACCTGACTCCATTTGTTGCGTCAGCGGGTCATTGGCCGCACCTGTCTGCACTGCAGCCTGCCAGTGTTTAACCGCCTGCTTGTAGTCCTTTTGGTCAAACGCATAGGTACCAGCCAGGAACAATGCCTTTGCATTGCGGGGGTCTAGTTTGAGCGCTCGGTTTACCTGCTTCATGGGTTCACCATCCAGCTTACTGCCATTTTTTACTGCCAGCGAGTCGGCATAGTCTGCAAGCAACATAGCGTCGTCTTTGCGCAAGGCGATCGCCTTTTCATAGGCCGCCAGTGCCTCTGGATGCCGACCCAATACGCTGTACGAGCGCGCCAACATAGCCCAACCTTCTGCATCTTTGGGCATTTCCTTCAAGCGAGCAGACAACTTTTCGGTCATGGCAGCGATTTGGTCAAAGCTTGTGGTGTGCGGCGCATTACCCTCGGTTGAGTCTGTCGCTGCGTGATCGGTCGAAGCAACCCCATTGGCGCTCGCGAGATCGGGAGATCCCTTCCACCAATATCCGGCACCGGCAATAGCAATTACGGCAACCGCAAGGCCCAGCAGCATAGTTTTAGCGGGCTTAGCTTCAGAAGATTTGGCCGCGGCTGGCACTGCTTGTGCGATAGGTCCCGCAAGAACCACCTGCACTATGCGTTGCTCCAAAACAGCTTTAGCCTCAGCGTAGGAAGCTTGCTGGATCACTCCATTTTCAAAGAGGTCTTGAAGGTTTTTGAGCTGACTTTTAAGTTGGGCAATGGTGTCTGTCATGGGGGTGTCTAAATACTGTTTCATGAATGATGAGGATCTTGGGCGACGTTGACGTCGTCGGCGTCAAATTGATCATCGGGTAGCCGGTTTCGTCTACGCAACACCAGCACCAAGGCCAACAAGCCGCCTACCGCCATGGCACTTGGCCCAACCCAGAGTAATACCGTGGCAGCGTTAAATGGTGGCCGGTAGAGTACAAAATCGCCATACCGCGCTGTCATGTACTGCGTGATCTGTTGGTCGCTTTGTCCGCTGGCCAACATCTCCCGGACCTGCTGCCTAAGGTCTACAGCCAACGCAGCGTGCGAGTCGGCAATGGTTTGGTTTTGACACACAAGGCACCGCAACTCGCTGGCAAGTTGCATCATCCTGGCCTCTAGCACCGGATCATCGGAAGCAGGTGCAGCCTCAGCGGCACTTGCAGAGCAAACAAGCAGCGCCAAGCAAATTCCAATCATCCACTTAGCCATTGAGTTTCCTTACCAAGGGTTCAATTTGTGTCCGAATCACATCCGGTGTGATGGGGCCGATGTGCTTGAATCGCACAATGCCGTCACGGTCCATGATGAAGGTTTCAGGAACGCCATAGACACCAAAATCAATGCCTATGCGCCCCTCTTGGTCGAACAGCGATGCGTCATAAGGATCGCCAAAATTTCTTAACCACTTCAAGCCCGCCAAGCGCTCGTCTTTGTAGTTCAGGCCATAAATAGGCAACAGCTTCTTGCGTGAGAACTCTAATAAAAGCGGGTGCTCGTCCCGACAAGCCACGCACCATGAAGCCCAAACGTTAAGCATCCACACCTTGCCCAACATGTCATCACGTCTGATGCGTACCGCCGCGTTGTCTAGGCGGGTTAAATCGAACACAGGTGACGGCTTGCCAATGAGCGGCGAAGGCACTTCTTTAGGATCTAACTTGAGCCCAACACCGAGAAAAAAAACCAACGCAACCAAAACCACCAGTGGTATGAAAAACCGCAGTGACTTCATAGCGCGACCTCACCGGCGGTAACGCCGCTGGGGCTTGCCGCCACATTTTTGCGGCGATAGCGCCTATCCGTAACAGCGAACAGTCCGCCAAACGCCATCAACAGGCACCCGCCCCAAATCCAATCGATAAACGGTTTGACGTAAACGCGCACAATCCATGCGCCGTCCTCGACAGGTTCGCCCAATGAAACGTACAAATCACGCGTCACACCAGCATCAATGGCTGCTTCTGTCATGGGGTTTTGTTGCACCCGATACACCCGCTTTTCGGGGTACATCGTGGCCACAGCTTTTCCGTCTCGCGTGACCTGCATTTGACCGCGCACTGCAGAATAGTTAGGCCCCGGAACTTCCCTTATGCCCATAAACGTAAACGTGTAGCCGCGTACGGATGTGCTGTCCCCGATGTGCATCTTGACGTCCGTTTCTAGCTCATAGGTCTTCACCATGACCACGCCAAAGCAAAATGCTGCCACCCCGAGATGGGCAACCATCATCCCAATCAGTGCCCGTGGAATTTGCCGCAGTTTGCGCGGCGCATCGCTCCACAGACCTCCTTGAGGTCGGATGCGCTCCACCAAATCCGTAGCCACTGAGGCCACGATCCAGTAGGCCATCAACAGCCCTACCGTAGCCACCCACCGAATCTCTCCTGCAAGCCATCCAGTGGCAATCGACGCAATGATCGACACCACAGCAGCCCATTTAAGGCGGGACGCCAGTGTTGGCAGGGCAGCTTCTTTCCAGCGCACCAGCGGCCCCACACCCATCAGAAAAATAGTCGGTGCCATGAGCGGCATAAAAACAGCATCAAAGTACGGCGGCCCCACAGAAATCTTACCCAGCCCCAGCGCGTCCAAGAACAACGGATACAGCGTGCCAAGTAAAACAGCCGCCGCCGCTACTAAAAACATAACGTTGTTTGCAAGCAAGGTAGTTTCCTTGGACAGCAGCGCAAACCGGGCACCCAGCCCGACAGTGGGCGCACGCCACGCATAAAGTGAGAAAGAAGAACCCACAGTGATGGACAGAAATACCAGAATGAACAACCCACGCCGAGGGTCGGTAGCAAAGGCGTGCACAGAAGACAGTACACCTGAGCGCACAAGAAAAGTACCGAGCAACGAGAACGAAAATGCCAGTATGGCCAACAGCACCGTCCACGACTTGAAACTACTGCGCTTCTCTGTGACAGCCAAGGAGTGAATGAGCGCCGTACCCAAAAGCCATGGCATGAGGGAAGCGTTTTCTACAGGGTCCCAAAACCACCACCCGCCCCAGCCCAATTCGTAATAGGCCCAGGAACTACCCATCGCAATGCCGATGGTCAAAAAAATCCATGCAACCGTAGTCCAAGGTCGCGTCCAACGTGCCCAAGTCGCATCCAAATTACCACCAATGAGCGCCGCTATGGCAAATGCAAATGCCACGGAAAAACCTACATAACCCATATAAAGCATGGGCGGGTGCGTGACCATGCCAGGATCTTGCAGCAAAGGATTCAAGTCGCGCCCATCCAACGGGGCGGGAAACAGGCGATCAAATGGATTTGAAGTTATCAGCATAAACAGCAAAAAGCCCACGCTGATCATCCCCATAACCGCCAATATGCGGGCAAGTACAGGCAAGGGCAGATGCTTGCTAAAGCGCGCAACCGCCACCATCCAGACACACAGCATTTGAACCCATAGCAACAGCGAACCCTCATGCCCCCCCCAAACCCCTGCAATTCTGTATTCCAGTGGTAGCGCGGTGTTCGAGTTAGATGCTACATACAGCACTGAAAAATCGTGCCGCACAAATGACGCAACCAAGCACGCAAACGCCAACGCAACGAGCACAAACAAGGCGTAAGCACTGGGACGGGCCAATGCCATCCAATCCTCGCGACCACGCGTTGCACCCGCCATTGGCAACACGCTCATGACCAGAGCGACGCCCAACGCCACCCACAACAAAAAATGTCCAATTTCGGGAATCATGTTCACTTACCAGTTACGACCGACGTAGCGGTCTTTTGATTACTTTTAGCTGCGTTTTTCAAAGCCTCTGCCGCCTCAGGAGGCATATAGTTTTCGTCATGCTTTGCCAAGACCTCTTTGGCCTCAAACACGCCGTCACGCAATTGCCCCTGTGCCACCACACCCTTACCTTCTTTAAAGAGGTCAGGCAATATTCCAGCGTATCGAACAGCGACAACTTGGGCGGTATCAGTAACCTGAAAATTAACATTCACTCCATCGCGCTTGACGCTACCCGCCACCACCAGACCACCCAAGCGAAAGGTTCGCCCTGCTGGGGCTTCTCTGGAAGCGATTTGCGAAGGCGAATAAAAGAAAACCAAGTTGCTTTGAAATGCGCTCAAGACCAGTGCAACCACCACACCCAAGACAGACACCACACCCAAAGCAATGGCAATGCGTTTGTGACGAGGTTTCATTTCAATATTCCTCTTCTTTTGCTGCTTGCACTTTTGCCAAGGCCTTCGTATGCCTGCGTGCAACCAAGACGGGCTCACCAAGCATCCAAATAAGCACGACTGCATAGGAACCCCATACGTAAAGTCCGTATCCACCCATGGCTAAAAAATCACCTGTACTACCCCAATTCATATTGCATCTCCAGTACCAACTCTCGTAACCAAAGACGCTGCCCAACCCGCGTCTTGCTCGCGTTCAAGAACGATGGCACGCGCCCTGACAAATACGACGGCAAAGGCATAAGCCCAAAATGCAATCGTCATCAGCAGCATTGCCGTCAGCATGGTGCTGGCCATTTTGGGTGCTGCTGTCATGCTGATAGTGGCCCCTTGGTGCAAGGTGTTCCACCACCGCACAGAGAAGTAAATGACGGGTACGTTGATAGCACCAATCAATGCCAATAAAGCACCCGCTTGGTCAGCACGGCGTGTGTCGTCAATAGCCTCGACCAAGGCCATATACCCGAGGTACAAGAACAAGAGGATCAACTCCGAAGTCAATCTTGCATCCCACACCCACCAAGTACCCCAAGTGGGCTTGCCCCAAAAAGCCCCCGTCCACAATGCGAGAACCGTAAACATGGCTCCCGTAGGGGCGATCGCTCTGGCTACCATGAATGCTAGACGTGCGTTGAATGCCCAACCAACAACTGCCCAAAAGGCCATTACGAGGTACAGCACCATGGACATCCAGGCCGCTGGCACATGAACAAATATGATTCTGTAAGCATCCCCTTGCGTGGCATCCGTCGGGGCTACGAAGAAGCCAACATACAGCCCCGCCAGCGCAAATGCGATCGCAAAGGCGTACAACCAAGGCACGGTTAGGCCAGTCAACCGGTAAAACTGAGATGGTGCTGAAAAGGTGAATAATCGCGGCATTTTTTTCATATAGATATCCGCAGTGCGGCGGCAGTAGCAACTGGCGCGCCAAGCAGCGCCAACAATAGCAATGCACCCAATAAATACAAATGTCCGAGGGGCGACAAGCCCATATCCAAAGCAGATACAGCACCCGCTCCGAATATGAGCACCGGTATACACAGAGGTAATACCAACAACAAAATGAGCAGGGCTCCATTGCGCAGTCCCAACGTCAACGCAGCACCAACACCCCCCATCAAACTCAGCACAGGAGTCCCCAAGACTAAGGTCAATGCCAATACTCCAATGGACGCAATTGGCATATCGAACAACAATCCCAATGCAGGGGCTGCCAATAGCAAGGGAACACCCGTCATGCACCAGTGTGCCAGTGCCTTTGCCAGTGCAATACCAACGGGAAACTGATCGTTGAGCAGCATTTGCTCTAGGGAACCATCGGTAAAGTCAGTGCCATACATCGTATGCAAAGACAGCATGGCAGACACCAATGCACACACCCAGACAATGCCCGGCGCAATTTGCCTGAGTGTGCTGCTCTCGGGTCCCACACCTAATGGAAACAAACTGCATGCCACCACAAAAAACACCATGGGAAGCAGCGCCTCAGTGGGACGCCTTCTCGCGATACGCAAATCACGTTGCACCAATGCAATGAAGCTTGCTGTTTTCATGCCAAACCCAGCTTGCAAAAATCCAGCGCTCGCAAAGGAAAAGCGCCTGACTCGACAGGAATATGGCTCGTTAACAAGACACTTCCGCCACGCTGCGTGTGTTCGCTGATCAACCGGTACAACACCTCCATGCCTTGGTAGTCCAAGGCCTCAAAAGGCTCATCCAAAACCCACAACGCAGACTCTTTCTTCAAGGCCAAACGAGAAAGCGCCACACGACGACGCTGTCCTTGCGAGAGGGTTTTTACAATTTGATGGCAACGCTGATGAATCGAAAACTGGCGCATTGCTTCTAGGGCAGCCATTTTGTCGACGGCATGATCGTCTAACTGCAATAAAAACTGCAATGACTCCATTGCCGTCAAATCCTCTTTGAGTGCGTTGGTGTGCCCCACATACACTGGAGCAGTCGAATTCAAAGAGTTTGGATTGGCATTGACGACCCTACCTTCGTCGGCGTGGGCCAGACCCACAAGCAACCGCAGCAAACTGGTCTTACCCGCACCATTGGGCCCACGAAGCCAAACGCATTCCCCGGTCCTCACTTGAAAACTCAATGCTCGGAACAACCATGCATTGGCGCGTCTGTACCCCAATTTTTCAACGCTCAAAAAAAATTGGGCTCTCTGGTCAGAAATCAAAGCGTCCGCCTAAGTAGTAAAACATTCGCTCAGAGTACTCAGTACGTGTAGGGCCCTTGGTGTCAGAGATTTCCAGCGAAAGCTCAGTTTCAAGTGAAACTTGTTTAACCACCCGATAAGAAATTCGCATGCCAGGTGATACGCGGACGGTCTTATCGCCCAGGTTGGTGGTTTGCGTGTAATAGCGAATGGAGGGCTCCACCCGCAAGTTTTCACCCACACCCGTTAAGTTGTTGTAAGACAGTAGCGTGCCGCTGTACGTTGGTCCAGATAAGAAATTGACGCTGAAAATATGTGTGTCCAACGTGGAGTACAGGTTAGTTCCAATGAGTTGTAACCCTAAGCTCCAGAGGTCGCCGGTACTTGCTTGGCCGAGAGGCAAAATCACAGCAACGGGTTTAATTGCATCTACATTGGTGTAATTTGCGGTAGCGCCCGTTTGCCAATTAGAAGCAATGGGCGTGGTGAATCCAAGCATAGCCTGCGACTGAAACGAAGTAACTCCATTGACCTGATCTCGCAGTAAATCAATCGGTGTGGTTCCCAGCAGCTCTTGGATGCTTTTGGCTGGAACGGCCAGATTTGGGTCTTGGAAAAAAAGAATATTACCCAACGCACGCACAGGAGTGGAGCGGCGATCCAACATGAAGTTGACCTGCGTAGTGTCTGGGAACTGCCATGAACCCTGTAAGGACGCAATATTGAGTCCTTGCAACATTTGGTCGTAATCAAGTTGGCCTGACAGGGCTACACCTTCATTGAAATAACGCAGTTCAGTGCCCAACGCGCGGCGGTCCACTTCGCTGTCGATCATTTGCTGGTTGACGTAGGCACTCCCGCTCATATGCGGCGTGAGTGCCTCTGCATCTACCCATGCACCATAAAAATTGCGGCGTGTATCGAGCAGTGCATCGGTTGGCACTCCATAGACTGCGTTGGCCTTCCATTTCGGCGCAAATACATAGCTGGCTTGTGCGCCATCAAAGCGATAAAGAACACCACCCCCAGTGGGCGACTGACGTCCAGCGCGAATGCCCACGCCATTCGCAAGCGAGCGGTGATCAAAATACAGGGCCGACAATCGATTTTTATCCGGCCTGTTGGGCATCATGTCGGATGTAAACGTGTCGCGAAAAACAAAGCGTTGATCCACCTCGGCATCGCGATAGCGCCAATTTAAGTCCACATTGGTTTGCACCTGCTTCTGGTCTTGGCCGGAAAGATTGCTCTCAGACTGCAAGACAGGCAAACCACTCAGCGGCGAATCTACAAAGTCTTGCGAGCGTGTTTGAGACTGACCACCATAATAGAAAGTAGAGATGGAGCCGCTAACGACCGCCTCCGGCTGCCCAGTGATGCGTCCTTTTGCAGCGACTCCGACAACTTCTTGCGGCAGGTTGGCCAAAAACTGGCGCGCCCGGTCGCTGTCAACACCTTCAGGGTAGAGCTTCAAAAAAGTTTCAAACTCACCCCGTGCTTTTTGGTTGTCACCCGCCTTGAGTCTGGCTATGGCAATTTGCTCTTGGGCACTGCGCGACAGCGCATTGGGCGGCAAGTTCAGCAATGTATCCAACGCAACGATCGCGTCACTGTAGTCACCACGATCATTGGCAGCATCTGCAGTAGCCATCAATTTAGCAGCCGCAGCTGTTACTTCTGATGACTGATTTGCAACAATTGCTGGTGCCTCAGTGGTGGCACTAGCAGAAGTCAAGCCTGCAGCCACCACGGATGAATTGGGGAACCGGCTTAGCAACAGGCGCTGCGCTTTTTCAGCATCTGCCAGAGTCGAAAAATAGCCTAAATTGGTGTCGTACAGCACTTTTCCATCAGCAATTCTCCTGGAGGTAAACACCTCACTGCCCTGCAACTGCGCTGGTATAGCTGCAGCCAGCTGGACAGCAGGGTCCGTGGAGCTTTGCAAAATAACTAAAAATTGCTTGCTATTTAAAGGGGCGTTTAGTTGCGGCTTGTCCTGAACCAGCTTGGCCCCAATGCCCTCAAAAACGATTTCCAAAACCTCACGCGATGGCCCAGCACGCACCACAAATTTAGTGGGTGTACTCAATCGGATAAGTAATTTACGCAGATTTAGGTTGTCGCGTGCTACAGATTCATCCGTCACCACCATCTCTGGCAAGCCGTTGTTTGCGGACACCCGTCGCTCTCCAGATACCGTAGACACCATATCGGCATTGGGTGTGATGTTGTAAAAAACCTGGACCAAGTCTCCCGACTTGGCCATCACCGAGCGCTGAAGTTGGACGGGCGTTACAAACCGAATTTGTGCAACGGCGTGTTCGCCTTCACGTTTGAATTCAATGTCTTCTATGAGCTGCGCATGCGCAACAGAAGACAGCATCACTTGTGCAGTAACAACTGCGGGCCAGAATAAATATTTAGTGTTCATGAAGAAAAAGCGAAAAATGTCAATCGGGTGCGGATCTGCTCAATTCCACTTGGAATATGCAGTCCCCTTGTTGCCTAGCGGCCTGTGACAACCCGACTCAGAGCAATCTGTTTTGCCTGGCTTATTGTGCGAAAGACTCATCCGTGTCATGTTGCCCAGGTAGGCGGTGCCCGTCGCGTGGCAGGCTTTGCATGAACCCGCCCCCCCGCCCTGCGAACTGTTGTGTTCCATACGCATCGAGAGCCAACTAGTGGTGCTGCTATGGCAAGCCTTGCAGTCCATAGAGGCACCATTGAGCAACTGCGCTTCAGGAATATGGTTTGCAGGCTTTGCCAACGCACCTTGCTTACCTGCAGAAAGGTAGCCTCCGTTATGACACGACTTGCATGTGCCCGTAGCGACTACGGAATGGTTCATGGTTACCGCTGTAGCAAAACTAATTTGCGACCGATGGCACGAGTCACATTTGGCAGTACCTGCAGGAACAGGAATATGCGTGGCTGGTTTAGAAACAGCGCTTGTAGTGCCGTTGTGACACGTATCACATGTTCCGGTTCCAACCGCATTGGCGACAGCATGCGTGTACTGCACACTCAGCCAGCTTGCGGTAGATCGGTGGCAGCTCTCACAATTGCCGGTGACTCCTGAATGTGTTTGCGTTGCTGGTTTACCAGTCAGGCCATACGACCCAGTTAAATGGCACGTCGCGCATTGCGTTGCAACAGAAACACTAGCGTGAAATCTGCCCGGGTTCCACGCCGCATAACCTGATTTGTGACAGGTGTCGCAATTGGTAATAGCAACGCCCGTTAACGACACATACGGTATGTGCGTCACCGGTTTGCCATCAGCGGGTGGATACGCACCACTGTGGCAGGTGGCACATTGGTTGGTCACCGGCATTTGCGAGTGGTTCCACTTTGTCGGTTTCCATGCAGTGGTGCTGTGGCAACTGACGCAATTCACGGAAGTAGGTATGTGCGTTGCAAGCTTGCCTGCTGCTGCGCTGCCATTGTGGCAACCCGAGCAGTTGGTTGCAGCGGTATACAAACCATGGTCTGGCTTCGCGCCCACCCAAGAACTGGTGGACTTATGGCAGGTTTCACACACGGTTTGCCCAGTGTGAATGGCAGTCGCAGGCCTGCTTGTCAGCCCATAGCTGGCACTCAAATGGCAACTAGCGCATTGGCTGGAAAGAGAAACGCTGGTGTGCAATTTAGCAGGCGCCCAAGCCGCAAAGCCGCCTTTGTGGCAAGT
>JBEGPS010000243.1:0-4607 GCA_041181325.1 Pseudomonadota bacterium | reverse complement strand
TCTTGTCGAACTCGTAACCCTGCAGCTGGTCGTAACAAGTGCCACAGCTCACCACCACGGTCTTGATATCGAGGTAGTTCAGCGTGTTGGCCACGCGGTGGAACAGCACGCGGTTGTCGGTGATGATTTTCTCGGCCTTGTCGGCCTGGCCGCTGCCGCGCTGGGGGTAGCCACAGCACAGATAGCCCGGTGGCAACACCGTTTGCACGCCCGCATGCCACAGCATGGCCTGCGTGGCCAGGCCCACTTGGCTGAACAAACGCTCTGAGCCACAGCCGGGGAAGTAAAACACCGCCTCAGTCTCCGCAGTGGTCGTCTGCGGGTTGCGGATGATGGGCACGTAATCGGAGTCTTCAATGTCCAACAAAGCACGCGCGGTTTTCTTGGGCAAGCCGCCAGGCATTTTTTTGTTGATGAAGTGAATCACCTGCTCTTTGATAGGCGCTTTGCCCACGGTGGCTGGCGGCTTGGCGGCTTGCTTGTTCGCAAACACCCGCAACACGTCATTGGCCAGCCGCTGCGCCTTGAAACCCACATTCACCATCAGGCTGCGCATGAGCTTGATGGTCTCGGGGTTGGTCGCGTTGAGGAAGAACATGGCCGCAGCATTGCCGGGGCGGAAGCTCTTTTTGCCCATCTTGCGCAGCAAGTTGCGCATGTTCATGGTGACATCGCCAAAGTCGATCTTCACCGGGCACGGGCTTTCGCACTTGTGGCACACGGTGCAGTGGTCAGCCACGTCTTCAAATTCTTCCCAGTGGCGGATGCTGATGCCACGGCGGGTTTGCTCTTCGTACAAGAACGCTTCCACCAAGAGCGACGTTGCCAGAATTTTGTTGCGCGGGCTGTAGAGCAAATTGGCGCGCGGCACGTGGGTGCTGCACACAGGTTTGCACTTGCCGCAGCGCAGGCAGTCTTTGACCGAATCGGCAATCGCGCCAATGTCGCTCTGCTGCATGATCAGCGACTCGTGGCCCATGAGGCCAAAAGATGGCGTGTAGGCATTGCTGAGGTCTGACTTCATCGTCAAATCGGCCTCTAGCTCGCGTCCAGCCTGCGTCGTTAGCTCCTGGTCTACCGCAGGGGACTTTAGGGGTCGTAACAACTTGCCTTTGTTAAAGCGCCCTTCGGGGTCCACTTTGGCCTTGTAATCGGTGAACGGCTGCAACTCGGCATCGGTCAAAAACTCCAGCTTGGTAATGCCAATGCCGTGTTCGCCCGAGATCACGCCGTCCAAGTTGCGCGCCAGCACCATGATGCGTTTGACCGCACCGTGGGCCGACTGCAGCATGTCGTAGTCATCGCTGTTAACCGGTATGTTAGTGTGCACATTGCCGTCACCGGCATGCATGTGCAGAGCCACCCACACGCGGCCCTTGAGCACGCGCTGGTGAATTGCGGTGCACTCTTTCACGATGGCCTCGAACGCGCCACCGGTAAAGATGTCTTGCAGCGGCGCACGCAGCTGCGTCTTCCAACTGGCACGCAGGGTGTGGTCTTGCAACTGGGGGAACAGCTCTTCCACGCGGTCCAGCCAGTCTTGCCACTGGGCACGCACGTTGGCCACCAGCGCAATGGCCTGGGTCACACGGTCTTCCAGCAGCTCGGCAGCGGGAATGTCGTTGGCGTCGTCGGCTTTGCCCAAGGGCAGGTTGCCTTGGTTCAAAAACTCGGCCAGGGCATCGCACAGCGCCAGCTTGTTTTGCAGGCTCAGCTCGATGTTGATGCGCTCAATGCCATCGGTGTACTCGGCCATACGCGGCAAGGGAATCACCACGTCTTCGTTGATCTTGAAGGCGTTGGTGTGCTTGCTGATGGCGGCTGTCTTTTTGCGGTCCAGCCAGAATTTTTTGCGCGCCTCAGGGCTGATGGCGATAAAACCTTCACCACTGCGCGAATTGGCAATACGCACGACCTCGGAGGTCACGCGCGCCACATCGTCGGCGTCGTCCCCGGCAATATCGCCAAAAAGCACCATCTTGGGCAGGCCGCCGCGTTTGCTCTTGGTGGCGTAGCCCACCGCTTTCAGGTAGCGGTCGTCCAGATGCTCCAAGCCCGCCAGCAGCACGCCACTGCGCTTTTGCTCGGCAAACATGAAGTCTTTAATCTCAACAATGCTGGGTACAGCGTTGCGCGCATGGCCAAAAAACTCCAGGCACACAGTGCGCGTATGGCTGGGCATGCGGTGCACCACCCAGCGGGCGCTGGTAATCAGGCCGTCGCAACCTTCTTTCTGGATGCCAGGCAGGCCACTCAAAAACTTGTCGGTGACGTCTTTGCCCAGGCCTTCTTTGCGGAAGGTTTTGCCGGGAATGTCCAGCCGCTCTTGGCGAATGGGCGTTTTGCCATCGGCTTTGAAATACTGCAGCTCAAAGCTGGCAATGTCCGCATCATGGATCTTGCCCATGTTGTGGTTCACACGGGTGACTTCCAGCCACTCGGCCTGGGGTGTCACCATGCGCCAGCTGGCCAGGTTGTCCAGCGCCGTGCCCCAGAGCACAGCCTTTTTACCGCCTGCGTTCATGGCAATGTTGCCGCCAATGCACGAGGCTTCTGCAGATGTGGGGTCCACCGCGAACACATAGCCCGCGCGCTCTGCCGCATCGGCCACGCGCTGGGTGACCACACCCGCCTCGCTCCACACCGTACCCACTTCGCGGTCCATGCCGGGCAAGACTTTCATCTCCACCTCGGTCATGGCTTCCAGCTTTTCGGTGTTGATGACAGCGCTTTTCCAGGTGAGGGGTATCGCACCGCCGGTGTAGCCGGTACCGCCCCCACGCGGGATGATGGTCAGGCCCAGGTCGATACAACCTTTGACCAGCCCGGCCATTTCTTCTTCCGAATCGGGTGTCAACACCACAAACGGGTATTCCACGCGCCAGTCGGTGGCATCGGTCACGTGGCTCACGCGGCTCAGGCCATCAAACTTGACGTTGTCTTTGGCGGTCAGCTTGAACAACAGCTTTTGCGTCTTTTTGCGCAGCGCGGCCACTTCCACAAAAGCAGCGTCAAATGCCTTGACTGCGGCACGGGCTGCCACCAGCAAGGTGCCCACCATGGCATCGCGCTCGGGGTCTACATCGGGGGTGCGGCGCTTTTCTACTTCGCCCAAGCGGTGGTTTAGGGCATCGACCAGTTGGCCACGGCGTTTGGGGTTGTCCAGCAAGTCGTCTTGCAAATAGGGGTTGCGTTGCACCACCCACACATCGCCAAGCACTTCGTACAGCATACGGGCCGAACGGCCTGTGCGTCGCTCTCCGCGTAACGAGTTCAACAACTCCCAAGCGGAGGCCCCCAACAGCCGAATCACGATCTCGCGATCGGAAAACGAAGTGTAGTTGTAGGGAATTTCGCGGATGCGTTCTTGCGCGTGCACAGCCGCAGGTGCGGTGCTGAACAGGTGGTGGAGCGAGGTGGGAGCGTTCATCGGGGCGTTTTCAGAGCGGTCTGCGATGGTACCGCACCGCATATTCACTGGCTTTTCTAATGGAAAGCCCTGACCGGACGGTCAGGAAGGCTAGGGTTTAATGAATTTGAAATTAATTTGTCATAGAGCGTAGCTAGCATCGCGCCACCTACACACAGGAGCAACCATGAACCTCAAGCGCAAAGCCCTCACCCTTGCAGCCCTTGTCGCGGCAGCGTTTACCTTGCCGGCACAGGCCCAAACCGAGATTCAGTGGTGGCACTCCATGACGGCAGTCAACGGCGAATGGGTCAACGACCTGGCCAAAGAGTTCAACGCCAGCCAAAAAGACTACAAGATCATGCCCACCTTCAAGGGCAGCTACGACGAGTCCATGACCGCTGCGGTAGCCGCCTTCCGTGCCGGCAATGCACCGCACATCTTGCAAGTGTTTGAAGTGGGCACTGCCACCATGATGTCCAGCAAAAAAGCCATCGTGCCCGTGGGCAAGGTGATGACGGACGCAGGGCAAAAGTTTGATCCCAAAGCCTATGTGCCCGCCGTAGCCGGCTACTACACCGCACCCAACGGCCAGATGCTGAGTTTCCCGTTCAACAGCTCCACCACGGTGTTCTATTACAACAAGGACGCTTTCAAAGCCGCTGGACTGGACGCTGAAAAAGCCCCCGTCACCTGGCCCGAAGTGGCATTGGCGGCGGCCAAACTCAAAGCCAGTGGTCACAAATGTCCCATTTCTATTGCCTGGCAGGGCTGGACCCAATTGGAAAGTTTTTCCTCCTGGCACAACGTGGAATTTGCGTCAAAACAAAACGGCCTGGCCGGGCTGGATGCGCGCATGAAGATCAACACCCCGCTGCACGTGCGCCACATCGAAAACCTGGCCAACATGGCCAAGCAAGGGTTGTTTGTTTACAAAGGCCGTGGCAACGTGCCTGAAGCCAGCTTCGTATCGGGCGAGTGCGCCATGATGACCACGTCCAGCGGCTTTTACGGCAACGTCAAGAAAAACGCCAAGTTTGCCTTTGGTCTGGCGCCCCTGCCCCATTACCAGGATGTGCCTGGCGCACCGCAAAACACCGTGATTGGTGGCGCCAGCCTGTGGGTTATGGCGGGCAAGAAGCCGGAGGAATACAAAGGCATTGCCAAATTCTTCAGCTTCCTGTCCAGCCCTGAAGTG
>JBEGPS010000242.1:0-2673 GCA_041181325.1 Pseudomonadota bacterium | reverse complement strand
TGAACCTGCGTATCAAGCCTAGGAAGCGCCTGGTGCGTGAGAAGCCCGAGCCTTTGGCGGTGCCGCAGGCCATCAATCAAGTCTGGTCGATGGACTTCATGCACGACAAGTTAGAGGACGGCAGAAACCTGCGCTTGTTCAATGTCATTGACGACTTCAACCGCGAGGCGCTGGGCATTGAGGTGGACTTCTCGCTGCCATCAGAGCGGGTGATCCGAGCCCTGAAGCAGATTATTTCCTGGCGCGGCAAGCCGCAGGTGATTCGTTGCGACAACGGTCCGGAGAACATCAGCGGCACCATCCAGAATTGGGCCAAGGAATGGGGTATCCGGTTTGAATATATTCAGCCTGGCAAGCCACAGCAGAACGCTTACGTAGAACGGTTCAATCGGACCGTTCGCTACGAATGGTTATCCCAGTATTACTGGTCCAGCATAGAAGAGGTTCAGGACTTCGCTACGCAATGGATGTGGTCCTACAATCACGACCGCCCGAATATGGCCCTGGGCGGTTTCACCCCAAAGCAGCATCTGGCCATGGCTGCATAAACGTTCTACTTTTAGGTCCAGTGGAAATCGGGGGGATTACCCTTTCTCCGGCTTTTAGAAATTAATTCTCGCTAAGATGGTACATCGGCGTTTTTATTGCGGATAACGTTGGGAGTGTGATGAAAAATCGAAAGGCATTTTTGGCTTTGGTGTCGCTTATTTCTCTTGGTGTTTTGGGCTGCACAGCTGTGAATGAAAAACACTGTGCTTGATTTCAACCCGCGCCAATGCCATTAGAGATTCAATGAACGAGACCAGTGATCGTGTTGACTGCGTTGTAATTGGCGCAGGTGTCGTGGGGTTGGCGGTAGCGCGGGCATTGGCTTTGGCTGGACGCGAGGTTATTGTTTTAGAGGCTTGTTCTGCCATAGGCACGCAAACCAGCGCTCGTAACAGCGAAGTTATTCATGCGGGAATTTATTACCCTGCTGGGTCGCTCAAGGCTATTTTGTGCGTGCAGGGTAAGCGCCTGCTATACAACTACTGCCGGGAGCGGCACGTAGCGCACCAGCGCCTGGGTAAACTTATTGTGGCGACCCATCCGCACCAGCTAGACCAATTGCACGCCATTCGCGTTAAGGCTCAAGCCAACGGGGTGGACGACTTGGTGTTACTCAGTCGCGCAGAGGCGGTAGCTCTGGAGCCTGCGTTGCTGTGCTCCGGTGCACTGCACTCACCCAGCACAGGCATCGTGGATAGCCACGCGCTGATGTTGTCGTTTCTTGGCGACGTAGAGAATGCGGGTGGAGTTTTGGCATTAAATACGCCTGTAGACCACGTGCAAATTGCACAACACGCTATTGAATTGGTAGCAAAAGATGGCACTCACCTGCTGGCAAAAACCGTGGTTAATGCGGCTGGACATGGTGCGCCAGCTCTGACGGCAAAGATGAGCGGTTTTCCCGTGCATTGCATTCCGACTCCGTATTACGCCAAAGGCAGCTATTTCAGCTTTTTAGGGCAGAGTCCTTTTTCGCGCCTGATTTACCCAGTGCCGGAATCCGCCGGCTTGGGAGTACACCTTACATTGGATATGGGTGGACAAGCGCGATTTGGTCCAGATGTGCAGTGGGTGGAAAGCCCGGATGATCTTGCTTTGGATGCAACGCGCGGCGACGCTTTTTATGCGGAGGTACGCAAATACTGGCCTCACTTGCCAGACGCTGCATTGGTTCCGGCGTATGCTGGAATTCGTCCCAAAATCAGCGGCCCGGGGCAAGTCAGCAGCGATTTTTGTATTCAGGGCCCGCAACACCACGGTATCCCAGGACTTGTCAATTTGTTCGGTATTGAGTCGCCGGGTTTGACAAGTTCGATGGCTATTGGGCAGCACGTGGCAGCAATGCAGATCTAACGTTAAAGTGCAGGCAATTGACCATTTTGAAATGGTTGAAACGGAGTAAATATGGTCTGGAATATGCAAACTGTGCCGTGGCGTGCACTCGCAGTTTTTGGGGCTGCTGTGGCGTTCTTGGGTTGCGCTTCGGCACCCGCGCCTGAAGTCATGGACAAGCCGTTGCGTAAAGAAATAATTTTGGCGTTGACCCAGAAAATGGAGATTATTTCGGTCAACGCGGGTCAACCTGAGCGCGTGCTTAAGCGGGTTGCCATTCAAGGGCTTCCTGACGGTGAAGTGCTAATCGGAATGGACTACCGCATTTCCAAAGGCGTTCTTTTTACCATGTCCCGCCGCGGCATTCTGTACACCTTGGACAGCGGCACAGGCGTTGCGACGGCGATTTCTAAAGAGCCCATAAATCCCGCGTTGTCAGGCAATGTTTTTGGGTTTGACTTTAACCCCGTAGCTGATCGAATTCGGGTGGTGAGCGACAAGGGACAAAATTTACGTTTGCATCCCGATACCGGCGTTGTAGCGGCGGTGGACCCTGAATTGGCGTATGCAGCCGGGGACCTGCACTGGAGCAATAAGCCCGAGCTGGTCGCTGCGGCATACACCTATAACAAGAATGACGACAAGCTCACAACCAACTACGCCATCGACCGGCGGCTAGGCACGCTGGTAACGCAAGGAAGCGTAGAGAGCGTGACGCCAGTGACTTCCCCCAACACAGGACTTTTGCGCACGGTGGGCTTGCTTACCCTTGGGCCGTTGTTGGATGCATCG
>JBEGPS010000241.1:0-12323 GCA_041181325.1 Pseudomonadota bacterium | reverse complement strand
GTGGAGCTGTTCGTCAAGGGCGACCAGGTGTGGTTTAGCGAAGTCAGCCCCCGCCCGCACGACACTGGCTTGGTAACGCTGACGACGCAAGTGCAAAGCGAGTTTGAATTGCACGCCCGTGCCATTTTGGGCTTGCCGGTGAATACCGCGCTGCGCAGCCCCGGTGCCAGCGCCGTGATTTATGGCGGCGTGGAGGCCAAAGGCATTGTGTTTGACGGCGTGGCCGACGCGCTGCGCGTGCCCAACACTGATATCCGTCTGTTCGGCAAACCCGAAAGCTTCGCCAAGCGCCGCATGGGCGTGGCACTGGCGTTTGATGCCGATGTGGAAGTGGCCCGCACCAACGCCAAGCTGGCGGCTAGCAAGGTTAAGCCACGGGTTGCGTAAGTTTTTGCTATTGTTTGTATAGCTGCTTATGCACTATTGACGGGGGCTAGGGTTCGTAACGCCCCATCAGGTGCGCCAGCTCTACCGCCGACTGCACCTTCAGTTTTTCAAAAATGTTGGCTCGGTGAAACTCGACGGTACGTTGGGTAATGCCCAAGTGGTCTGCAATGTTCTTGTTGTAGTGCCCTTGCAGCAATTCGTGCAGCACCTCGTGCTCGCGCGCGCTCAGGGCGGCCAGGGCGGCTCTGAATTGCCGGCGCGCTTGCGTGCTGCTGTGCAGTTCAAGGGCTGCCTTTTGCGCGGCCTCTACCTTGTCGACCAGCAGATTGTTTTGAAATGGCTTTTCTAAAAAATCCCAAGCACCTGCTTTGACCAAGCTGACCGCCATCGGCAAATCACCATGACCGGTTAAAAACAACACAGGCCAGGGCCAGCCCAAGGCCTTGAGCCGCTCAAAGGTCGCCAGTCCCGATAGGGGCTCCATGCGAATGTCCAGCAAGACCACGCACGATAAATCCATGGCAGCTGCATGGCCCATGGCATCTAAAAATTCCTGGCCAGTGCTCCAGCAGCGGGTCTTCAAGCCCCGCGAGTCGAGCAGCCAGGCCAGCCCTTCGGCGAAGTCGGCATCGTCATCAACAATATGAACAAGGGGAGTCATGCCAAAGGAGTTTCTGTGCCGCTAGACAACCAAAGCGTAAATTGTGCGCCACCCAGGGCGGCACTGTGCCCCACTTCAATACGGCCGTTGTGGGCTTCCACGATAGAGCGGCAAATTGACAAGCCCATGCCCATTCCACCGTCTTTGTGGCTGGTGAATGCATTGAATATGGCGCTGCGCTTGTCAGGCGCAACGCCGGGGCCGCTGTCTTCTACCGCAATACCCACCACCCCTTCGCCTGGCTCTACATGAACGGTCACGACCCCTTGGCCAACGCTGTTGCGCGGGGCCCACTCGGTGGCGTTTAACACCAGGTTGTGGATGGCATGTTCCAGCAGCAATACGTCAGCTTCCACGATGCAGGGCGTGGCGGGCAAGTTACAGACCACTTCTACATTGGCTGGCAGGCTGACAGCGTGCGCAATCCGCCCCACAAACGACGCCAGCTCTAGAGGCTGTTTGGACATTTCCTGGCGTCTGGCGAAGGCGTTGACACGCTGAATCACGCGGCCCGCCTTTTCAGCCATTTGCTCCATACGCTCCACCACAGGTAACACCTCGTACAAGGTGATGTTGCCGCTCCGAATGCGGTTTAAAAGGCCATTGGAAAAGCTGCTCAGCGCACCCAGTGGTTGATTGAGTTCATGGGCCAGAGTGGATGCCACTTCGCCTACGGCAATCAGCCGTGCTGAGGCTTCCAGTCGCTCTTGCTGCTGTAGGGCCAGTCGTTCCGCTTGGCGGCGCTCGGTAACGTCGAGCGTAGAGCAAATCCACCCCATGGTGGTCCCGTTGACCAGGGTCAATGGGGCGTAGTGCATCAGCACGTCCAGGGTGTGGCCGTCGCGGGTGATTAGCCGACGCTCAATCCCCATGGTGTGGGTTTCGGGCTGGGTCATCACGTCTTGCAACTGTACAAATTCGGCACCCTGCTCGGCCGGCCAGTAGGGCTGCGCATGGCCAGAGGCTGACAGGCTGGCTGCATCCCAGCCGACCAAGCGACAAAATGCCTGGTTGACATACAGAAGCTTGCCCTCCAAGTCCCAGGCACGCAGTCCCAGAGTGACTGAGCGTTCCATGGCAGTGCGGATGGCAATTTGGGCTTTGAGTTGCGACTCGGCCCTGACCCGTTTGACCGTGTCACGGAAGAACAAATACAGCGCTAGCAGCATGCCGATGAGCCCGAACAGCGCAATGCCGAAGAACGCCCGTGGTGCCGTTTGGGGGTGGCTGGTTAGCACATTGACTTGCAGTTTCAGCTCCGCCCCATTGAGATTCACGGGCACCACGTAGTGCAGCGGGTCCAATGTTTCTGAGCGCGTGTTCAGTGTGTCGGCCCCCTGTAATTGCACCTGATGGTTTTTGAGAAACCAGGCGGGAAGTGCTGCTTCTAACGTTTTTTCCAGGTTCATCATCACAACATAGCTGCCTGAAAAATGCCCTTGCTCAAAGACGGGAACCGCTAACCACAATTGATGGCTTGGTGCGCTCTGCGCATGCTGCAACGGCCCAGCGTACCAAGGGCGCTGTAGTGCGCCAGCGGTGTCCAACATCACATTGAACAGGGCCTGGGTTTCAGGGCTGATTTTGAATTGCTGTGCTGTCCTTGGCTCAGTTACCCACCCTTGTGCGGTGATCACGCCTGTGCTGCGCCAGAGGCTGCCCGCCCGCGGCAGCTCGGCATCGGGTTGGCCCTGTTGGCGCACTTCTTGCGCCATGGCCGTGAGGTCGTTCTCAAGACGGTGGAAATGAAAGCTCAGGCTTTGTTCCAGCCATTCGGTGTCTTCGGCGCGTTGGCGGTTTTTTTCGCGGTTTTCTTCGGTTTGCAGAAAGAGAGCCAGCATCACCGTGGACACCAGTACCAAAATGAGTAACACCCCAAGCCAGATTTGGGTGCGCCGGTTCAGCGCCGAAGTCTGGCCCAAGTCCAGTTCTAGCAATTCGGGATTGATCGATAGGTGGGAAGCCATGGTCAAAGTAGCATAGCGGACATGGCAGCAATCATTTTGTCCCGCATTCAACAACTTTTGTTCGCTTTGGTGCTTCTCAGTGCTGCGGTGTCAACCCATGCTCAGCTCCCCCCGTTGGTGGTTCGTTTTTCGCATGTGGTGTCTGACGATACGCCCAAGGGGCAAATGGCATTGCAGTTCAAAAAATTGGTGGAACAACGCTCCCAAGGCCGCATTCGGGTTGACGTGTACCCCGACTCACAGCTGTATGGTGACGACGACGAGATGGAGGCCCTGCGCCTGGGCGCGGTGGAGCTGCTGGCGCCGTCGTTGTCTAAGTTTGGTAATACCGGGATTCCTGAAATGGAAGTTTTCGACCTGCCTTTCCTTTTTGACAACTTAGCGCAGGTGCGCGCTGTAACACAAGGCTCCGTGGGGCGGCGCCTGCTGCAGCGCCTGGATTTGCAGCAAATGACGGGGTTGGGTTTTCTGGACAGCGGCTTCAAACAGTTCAGCGCGGGCAAGCCTTTGCGCGGTGTGGGTGACTTTGCAGGGCAGCGGATTCGCGTTCAGTCGTCCCAGGTGTTGGTGGCCCAAATGCGTGCGCTGGGTGCGCAGCCCGTAGTGTTGCCTTTTGGCGAAATGCGCCGTGGTTTGGCGGCGGGCGTTGTCAGCGGGGCGGAGAACACGCTGTCCAACTTTCTCACGCAAGGGTTGGCCCGCATGCAGAGTGATGTGACGCTCACGCGGCATGGCTACCTAGGCTATGCCGTGGTGAGCAACCAGCGCTTTTGGCAAAGTCTGTCGGGCCCGGATGTCGCGCTGCTTCGACAAGCGCTGAATGAAGCCTTGTTGCAGGGAAATGACTTGGCAGCGCAGCTGGACAGCCAGGCCCTGGAGCAACTGCGGCGCATTCCTTCGGTGCGTGTGCACGCCCTCACGAGCGCTGAGCGCACCGCCTTGCGCACTGCGGTGCAGCCGGTCTATGCGGCGTTTCGCCAGCGCGTGGGCACTGGGTTGTTGCGGGACATCGAGGCAGTTTTAGCGCCTTAGTCGATATTGATCAACTCAACCTAGGGTTAACCCGACTGTTGAACGCCACAGTTGGCAGCGCTGGCCCCGGGCGATATCGTTGCGGTCAATTTGAACAAAGGTTGAACCATGTCCTCACCCGCCGGGCGCAAGCCCATCTATAAATCCCTGTATGCGCAGGTGCTCTTTGCAGTCGCCCTGGGCGTATTCTTGGGCAATTTTTATCCCCAAACTGGCGCTGACATGAAGCCCTTGGGCGATGCATTCATCAAGCTGATCAAGATGATCATTGCGCCCATCATCTTCTGCACCGTGGTGATTGGCATTGCCGGTATGGAAGACATGAAGAAGGTCGGCAAAACCGGTGGCCTGGCGCTTCTGTACTTTGAAGTGGTCTCTACATTGGCGCTGCTGATTGGCCTGTTTGTTGTCAACGTGTTCGAGCCCGGTAGCGGCATGCATGTGGACCCCAACACACTGGATACAAAGGGCATCGCAGCCTACACCGGCCCTGGAAAAATGCAGGGCACGGTGGACTTTTTGCTCAACGTCATTCCCACCTCAGTGGTGGATGCGTTTGCCAAAGGCGAGATTTTGCAAGTGCTGCTGTTCTCGGTGCTGTTTGGCTTTGCGCTGCACAAGTTTGGCGGCCGTGGAACCATGGTATTTGATTTAATTGAAAAGCTGTCGCATGTGCTGTTTGACATTGTTGGCATCATCATGAAGGCAGCCCCTATTGGTGCTTTTGGTGCCATGGCTTTCACCATCGGTAAATACGGTCTGGGTTCGCTATTTTCGTTAGGCAAGCTGATGGGCGTGTTCTATCTCACCTGCCTTTTGTTTGTGTTTGTGGTGCTAGGCACTATCAGCAAGCTGCACGGTTTTAGTGTGTTCAAGTTTGTGCGCTACATCAAGGAAGAGTTGCTGATTGTGTTGGGCACCTCGTCGTCGGAATCGGTGTTGCCGCGCATGATGGAAAAGCTGGAGAACCTGGGCGCACGCAAATCGGTGGTGGGCCTGGTGATTCCTACCGGCTATTCATTCAATTTGGACGGCACCTCGATCTATCTGACCATGGCCGCGGTGTTCATCGCCCAAGCCACCGACACCCCGATGACACTGATGCAGCAAATCACGCTGTTGGCTGTGCTTTTGCTCACCTCTAAGGGTGCGGCAGGTATTACGGGCAGTGGTTTTATTGTGCTGGCAGCTACGTTGTCTGCCGTGGGCGGTGTGCCCGTGGCGGGCTTGGCGCTGATTTTGGGTATTGATCGCTTTATGTCAGAAGCCCGCGCCTTGACTAACTTGGTGGGCAACGGCGTTGCCACTTTGGTGGTAGCCAAGTGGACAGGAGAGCTCGACATGGAGCGACTGAAATTCGCCTTGAACAACCCCACCGCAGTGGAGGCCGATGCGCCAGAAGTGTTGCTAGACGCCAAGGTTGCGCATATGGCGGTAACGCCTGCGCAACACTAAGGCCATCAGGCTTGCTTATTGAAATGCCACTTCCGCAAAGCTGCGCAACTTGCGGCTGTGCAATTGGTCCACACCTTGCGCGCGCAGCAGTTCCACCGCCCGCATGCCAATGCGCAGGTGCTGGTCTACCCGCTCGCGGTAGAAGTGGTTGGCCATGCCCGGTAGCTTGATTTCGCCGTGCAATGGCTTGTCGCTCACGCACAGCAGCGTGCCGTAGGGCACCCGAAAGCGAAAGCCGTTGGCGGCAATGGTGGCACTTTCCATGTCCAGCGCCACAGCACGGCTCTGGCTAAAGCGGCGCTGGGGTTGGTTGTTGGGCAGCAGTTCCCAGTTGCGGTTGTCGGTGCTGGCCACCGTGCCCGTGCGCATGATGCTCTTGAGCGCTGCACCACTGATTTGCGTGACGTCGGCTACGGCCTGCTCCAGCGCCACCTGAATCTCTGCCAGTGCAGGTATCGGTACCCACAACGGTAGCTCTTCGTCCAGCACATGGTCTTCGCGCACATAGCCGTGTGCCAGCACGTAGTCGCCAAGTTGCTGGTTGTTACGCAGGCCTGCGCAGTGGCCCAACATGATCCACGCACGCGGGCGCAACACGGCAATGTGGTCGGTGATGTTTTTGGCGTTGGCCGGGCCCACACCGATGTTGACCATGGTGATGCCGCTGCGGTCGGCGCGTACCAAGTGGTAGCCCGGCATTTGGGGCAGGCGCGGCGGCGCTTTGCCCAGTGCGTCAATTGCTTCAGCGGGTAAGCCCGCTCGGCGCGTGACCACATTGCCAGGTTCAATAAACGCGATGTAGTCCCCATTGGCATCGGTCATGGCTTTGTGGCCCAGTGCAATAAATTCGTCAATATAAAACTGGTAGTTGGTAAACAACACAAAGTTCTGAAAATGCTCTGGCCCGGTGCCGGTGTAATGGCGCAGGCGATGCAGCGAATAGTCCACTCGCGGTGCCGTAAATAGCGACAGCGGCTGTGACTCACCTGGCCGGGGCTCGTAGGTGCCATTGGCAATGCCATCGTCCATGGCGGCCAGGTCTGGCAGGTCGAACACATCGCGCATCAACATGCGGCGCTCGGGCGTCATGCTGCCTTCCACGTGGTCGTGTTCGCCAAACGAAAAATGTACAGGTATGGGCTGGCTACCCGTACCGATTTCCAGCTCTACTTGATGGTTTTCTATCAATAAGCGGAACTGCTCTAAATAGTAATCACAGTACAGGTCTGGGCGGGTGAGCGTGGTCTCAAAGCGGCCGGGGCCAGCCACAAAGCCGTAGCTCAGTCGCGCTAACTCGGGAGCCGCATTGCGCGACACTGTGTCGGTGTGAACCCGTACAAACGGATAACACGCCCGTACATGGCCCCCCAAATCGTCCCCGGCCACAAATCGGGCCATGGCTTCGCGCAGGTGGGCAATGCTGCTGTCATAAATACGCATGACTTGCGCTAACGCTGCTGCAGGGTCGGTGAATCGGGCGGGGGCGATGAAGTTGGGGCGTATGGGCATGGAGCTATTGTGCCCCGGCATTTGCTGGAGGGCTGCCCTCGCTGCGTTGCTGCGCAAGTAGCAGCGCCTGGTCTAGGGTATCTAAAAACTCATGCACGCGAATGGGTTTGGTCACGTAGCGAAAAAAGCCGGCTTGCAGGCCGCTTTGAATTTCGCGTGGCATGGCATTGGCGCTTAGGGCGATGACGGGGATGTGCGCGGTGATTGGGTCGGATTGCAGAATTCTCAGGGTTTCGGTGCCGCTGATACCCGGCAGATTGATGTCCATCAGTATCACGGCGGGGAGGTGGGCGCGGGCAAATTCAAGCCCCAACCCGCCATGTGACGCGTTCAGCAGTCGCAGCCCTTGCCGTTGGGCTAGCAAAAGTTCGACCAATTCAAGATTGGCCGGGTTGTCGTCCACATGCAGCACGGTGTGGCCATAGGGTACGTGTGCGAAGGCTATTGCAGCGGCAGGGGTTTGCGGTGGCTCCTCCGGTTTCAGTGTGGCATTGGCGTCCGCCAAGGGAAGTTCAAACCAAAAATTGCTGCCCTGGCCCGCACCGCTGACAACGCCGATGTGGCCGCTCATCAGCTCAACGAGGCGCTTGCACAGCACCAGGCCAATACCGGTGCCCACCTCACCTGAGTGCTCTCGGCCCAGCCGGTTAAAGGGTTCAAACAGGTGCTCTTGTTGGCGGGGCGTCAGACCCAGCCCCGTGTCTTGCACGCTGATGCGCAGCCGCGGGTCCGATCTGTCGGTGCCAACGGTGTTGCAACTGACAGTGATGCTGCCACCATGGCGGTTGTATTTAACGCTGTTAGATAGCAAATTGAGCATCACCTGTTTGATGCGAATCGGGTCGGCGTGCACTACATGTGCGGCGTCTGGCGCTGGGTAGGTCACTAAGAGAGCGCGCTTCTCGGCCAGCGGCGCGACGATGGCTGCACACTCCTGCAGCACCGCAGCCAGCGACACGGTGCCGGGCGACATGCTGAGTTTGCCTGCCTCGATGGCGGCTAAATCCAGTGTGTCATTGATGAGCTCCAGCAAATACCAGCCCGCTCTGACGATCTGCGACAGGCTTTGGGCTTGCGCGGCTGTGGGCGGGTGCTTGCCGTCTTCCATCAGTTGTGCGAAACCCAAAATCGCATTCAACGGCGTACGCAGCTCGTGGCTCATATTAGCCAGAAAGTCTGATTTGGCCCGATTGGCTGAGTCAGCTGCAGCCACAGCCTCAGTGAGTCGGGCCTCCACCGCCTTGCGCTCGGTCACGTTGTTGAAAAGTATGCCCAACTGTAGATTGGCAGGATTTCCGAATCGAAACGCATACAGGTCAAACCACCGTTCCATATGCTCAACATAGTTTTCAATTCGAACTGGTTCACCAGTTTTTGCAACCTTGCCGTAGGCTTGCAGCCAGCTTTTCTCGAGTTCTGGGATCAGCTGCAAAATTGTTTTGCCGATGGCATCGGTCAACCCGGTTTGCTTTTCAAACGATTTGCTGATCTCTAAAAACCGGTAGTCCACGGGCTCATCTTGCGCATCAAAAATCATTTCGATGATGCAATAGCCCTCGTCAATGGAGTTGAATAGTGTGCGGTAGCGTTCTTCCGACAGCTCCAGCGCTTGCCGCGTTCGGTCGCTGGTTTCGTGCAGTTTGTAGCGGTCAATAGAGTTTTCGATAGTGCGGCACAGGCTTGGTGCAGTAGTCCAACTTTTGCCAATGTAGTCTTGCGCGCCGGCTTGCATCAGGTTTGTGCTCTCGCAGGCGCCCACGTCGTCCCAGCCGGTTATCACCACGATTGGGCAGTGCGGTGTGCCACATTCATCGCACACGGCTTTTAGCAAATGGGTGGCATTGAGGTCTGGCAAATTAAAGTCCAGCAGCACACAGTCAAATGCGGAAGCATTGCCAGCCTGGCTCTGCGCGTGATTGTCCAAAATCATTTGCAGACCGGTTCTGCCCAGCTCCGCCTCGGTGAAGTGGCAGGTGCGGCTTGAGCCTGCAATCAGCATGCGCCTGAAATCGGCCCGGTCATCGGGGTTGTCGTCAATGATCAGAATGTGCCAATGCGTAGATTTTTTCATCACCGTCCCACTGCGTCGCCGCCAACCTCGTTCACGGCTTGGTTCCGTGTGTGCCGGGCAGCGTGAAATAAAAGCAGCTCCCCTGGTCTGGGGTAGATTCCAACCAAATAGCACCGCCGTGGCGTTGCACCACTTTTTGCACCACTGTGAGGCCCGCACCCATGCCGCCGCCAAATTCGTCGCGCCCGTGCAGGCGTTTGAACATGCGAAATACCTGATCAAAATGCCGCTGCTCAATGCCAATGCCATCGTCGCGCACGCAGTAAATGAGGTGCCCTTGTGCTTGTGGCGGTGCGGTTTGGCGCGCGGCTGTGTCGTCGGTGGAAATGTAAGTCAGTTCCACCAGCGGCTTGTCGTGCAGGTTGTACTTGATGGCGTTACTTACCAGATTGCTAAAAATCTCTCGCACCCGCACCGGGTTGCATTCAATGGTGGGCAGAGGGCGGGGAATGCTGATGCGGCAGGTGTTGTCTTGCCTGCGCACGCCCACCATCTCCAGTGCGTCTTCTACCAGCTCGTTCAGGTTAACGGTCTCGAATTCGAGGTTGGTGCGCCCCACGCGCGAGAAGTGCAGCAGCGAATCCAGCAGGCTGTCCATGCGCAGAGTGAGGCGCACCAGGCTGTCCAGTCGCTGGCGGTTTTCAGCCGTCATCTTTTGCGCGCTATCGAGTAATTGGTGGGCGTAGCGGTGTATGCCGCGCAGCGGCTCTTTCAGGTCATGCGAGGCCACATAGGCAAACGCGTCCAGCTCTTCGTTGCTGGCGGTCAGGTCTACATTCAGGTCTGACAGCTGCGCGGTCTGTGATATCACCAACTCCATAACCATTTGGCGCAGACGCAGCGCGGAATCAACCTCCAGTGGGCTCCAGGGCAGCGAGCGATTACGCACCGATTCAATGAACAACTCGAATGAGCGACGAGGCGTTAAACGCATACCGTGGGGACCGGGCACCAGCGGCTTGTCGTTAGGGTCGCCAGCCCAGTGCACGGTTTGCATCGTCTCGGGCCGGAACCACATGATCAGGTCACGCCGCAGCCTGGATACGCGCACCGCAATCACGCCACTGGCTACGTCTGCAATATCGTGGCCGCCCGGGTAATCGCGTGCCAAGCTGTCGGTCACAAAGGCGGGGCGCGAGGCGGAGTCAAAGTCAGGCCGTGCGTTAAGCCATTCAGCCAGCGCGTCGAGCTGCTGCACGTTGGGGGTGTTGCCCGCACACCACCAGCGGTCGCGGTGGTAGAGCGCGGCGCCCTCGGCATCCATGGCATCCAAGAGCGAGGGTTCGTGGTCCGACAGGGCCAGCAAGTCGCCCTCGCGTGCGGCCTTGACCATGAGTTTTTGGTGCACGCTGTCCATCTTGACGCGGTAGGCCAGTTGCTCCACCCGCTCGGTGGCCTTGAGCTGCAAAGACGCGACTTGCGATAACAGCTCGCATGCTGAGCGCAACTGGTGCGCAAAATGGGTGGGTGTCATGTGGTGGCAGGCGATCATGCCCCACAGCTCTCCCTCGATCAGTATCGGCATGGTGAGCGACGCTGCCACGCCCATGTTGGCCAAGTATTCGGTGTACATGATCGAGGCGCCACGCAGCGCGCAATACGTCATGTTCAGCGGCTGGCCTGTGTCGGGGTTGGCCAGTGGCGTTATCTCCACCAACGGCCCTGCGGCGTTGGGCACGGGGCGAATCCAAATGCGTTGGTAAATGTCGCGCGCGGGTTTGGGGATGTCGGCTTCGGGGTAGTGCAGCCCCAGCCATGCGGGCAGGTCGGCATGCTTGTTTTCAGCTACTACTTCGCCATGGTTGTCGGCATGAAAGCGGTACACCATCACCCGGTCCAGCCCGGTAATGTCGCGCACCTCGTCGGCCACCTGCTGGCAAAAAGCGCGCACGCCCACGGCCGACTGCAGGCGGCTAACCGCCTTGGTAACCCGTGTAAAAAAATCGCCATCGCTCAAGCGAGCGGTGCGGCCTGTGACTTCAAATTCAAGCAGCACCACGCCGTCCAGGGTGTGTATGCACACGTCCAGCGCTTGCGCTGTATTGGTTGGCGTGTTTGGCGAATCCAGGGTGAAGGCATACACCGCATTGCGTTCTAGCAACTCGTTGGCCAGCATGTTGCGCAGCCGCGCAAGGTGTATCGCACCTATTACTTGCGCTACCGGCACGCCCAACAAGTCTTGCGCCGCCAAGCCCAAAAACTCGGCGGCGTTTTCGCTGATTTGGAGAATCACCATGTCGGCCAGGCGCACCGCCATCAGCACGCCATGCGCTTGAATGCAGCCCGGCGTTTGCACCGGCTCGCTCTCGCAGGTGGTTAGCGTAGTGCCGTGGCGTTTGATGCTGTAGGGGCCATTGGCCCAGTGCACTGCGCTGTTGGTGGGGGATACATTGGGTGACGAATCAAGCGTGGTTTTGGTCATGCGGTGGGATCAGTTACGTAGCTTGTGATGGAGCTCGTTATGGCGCTGCGGGGAACAACCAATGGGTGAGTGTCTCGAAGGTGCGGTTGGCACTGGCCACGATGGCCGCGTGGCGGGCATCTTTGTTAGCGTCTTGGTCAGCGTTGTCGGTCAGCATGGTGCAAAAGGCTTTCCAGTGCGCGCCAGTTTGCGCACCGTAGCCATCAAAAAATGCACCGCCAGTGTCGGGCGTCAGCCCTAGCTGGGTTTGCAGTTGCCGCGTGATGATGCGCCCGCCCAGCGTGGCGCCTTCAATCACATACAGGCAGCCTAGTATTTGCTCAGGCGTGGTGAGGGGCGGCAGGGCTGCACACAAAGGGGTTGCAGCCACTGCTTCAGCGCTGCTGCCCAGTGCCAATAGGTCTTGGCGCAGGCGTGGTGTTTTTTGTCGGGTTGCGTAATCAAACGCAAGCTGCGGCCAGTGCGCTGAAGCCAGCAGCTGCGTCTCAAGGGGCGCGTAGAAGCCCAAAAATCGGCCCACAAACTGGCGGTAGGCATCCAGCGACAAGTCCGCATGCATCAGCGGCAACTGGTCTTCTAGTGCGGTGTGACTTGAGCTGGTAGCCAGCTTAAGGCGTTTCAAAATCATGGGTTGAACCTTTACGGATAGTAAGGTTAACCGCATACGGGTGAGTATGGCACGGGCTTATGGTGCTGGCGGCTGTGTAGTAACCCCAAAAGCAAACGGCACCCAAGGTGCCGTTTGTTAACGAGTTTTAAAAGCAAAATAGGCCTCTAGCCCCCGTGGAATATGCGCAAGCAGCTATTAAATCAATAGCA
>JBEGPS010000240.1:0-11232 GCA_041181325.1 Pseudomonadota bacterium | reverse complement strand
GAAGGCGGTGGCCTGAATTTCACGCGGACCTGTAAGAATCTTCACGTTGGTGCAGTTGGCGTTGCCGTACAGTGCATGAAGTTACTGACGGAGTAGTTGACATGAATGCACCCACCCCAATTCCGCTTCTCGTTGCCACCGAAGCGCTACAAAAAAGAGAGCTGCTCACGCAGATCCTGCGGGGGCTGCAACCCGATTTGGCACCTCATTCCCTGCTGTACCAGACTGAAGACACCACGCCATACGAATGTGATGGCCTGACCGCCTACCGCCAGCGCCCCTTGCTGGTGGCCTTGCCTGAAACCGAAGCCCAGGTGGCTGCTGTGCTCAGAACCTGCCACCGTCTGGGTGTGCCTGTGGTGGCGCGCGGGGCGGGCACCGGCCTGTCCGGAGGGGCCATGCCGCACGCCATGGGTGTGACACTCTCCTTGGCCAAGTTCAACAAAATCGTGCGCATCGACAAGCGCAGTCGCACGGCGGTGGTGCAATGCGGCGTGCGCAACCTGGCTATCAGCGAGGCAGCATCACCTTACGGCCTGTATTACGCGCCCGACCCCAGCAGCCAGATTGCCTGCACCATCGGTGGCAATGTGGCCGAGAACTCGGGCGGCGTGCACTGCCTCAAATACGGCCTCACCTTGCACAACATCGTCAAAGTGCGTGGCTACACCATGGAAGGTGAGCCAATCGAGTTCGGCGGCGACGCGCTGGACCAGCCCGGCTACGACCTGCTCAGCGTTGTGGTGGGCAGCGAAGGCATGCTGGCGGTGACTACCGAGGTTACCGTCAAACTCATCCCCAAGCCACAGTTAGCGCGCTGCATCATGGCCAGCTTTGACGACGTACGCAAAGCGGGTGATGCGGTTGCCTCCGTCATTGCCGCTGGCATCATTCCCGCGGGACTGGAGATGATGGACAAGCCCATGACCATTGCCGTGGAAGACTTTGTGCATGCGGGCTACGACCTCACCGCCGAGGCCATTTTGCTGTGCGAGAGCGATGGCACTCCCGAAGAAGTGGAAGAAGAAATAGGCCGCATGAGCGAAGTGCTTACCCGCTGTGGTGCTACGGCAATAGCGGTCAGCAAAGACGAGGCCGAGCGCCTGCGCTTCTGGAGCGGCCGCAAAAACGCGTTCCCCGCATCCGGGCGCATCAGCCCTGACTACATGTGCATGGACAGCACCATTCCGCGCAAGCGCCTGGCGGACATTTTGCTGGCCATTGCCGAGATGGAAAAGAAATACCAGTTGCGTTGCGCCAACGTGTTCCACGCGGGCGACGGCAACCTGCACCCGCTAATTTTGTTCGATGCCAACGACCCCGACCAGCTGCACCGCTGCGAGTTGTTTGGTGCCGATATTCTGGAAACCAGCGTCGCCATGGGCGGCACGGTCACAGGCGAGCACGGCGTGGGCATTGAGAAGCTCAACAGCATGTGCGTGCAGTTCAGCGCCGAAGAAAACGCGCAGATGTTTGGCATCAAGCACGCGTTCGACACCAAAGGCCTGCTCAACCCCGGCAAGGTGATTCCGACGCTGAACCGCTGTGCCGAGTACGGCAAGATGCTGGTGCGTGCCGGGCAGATCAAGCACCCGGATTTACCCCGGTTTTAGGGTCATGACCGGCCTGCGTGGATTGGCCTGGCTGCTAACACTGCAGTCGCTCGGTGAACTACTGGCGCGCGGGCTGAGCCTGCCTTTTCCCGGTCCGGTGGTGGGCATGGTACTGCTGGTCGCGGCACTGCAATGGGCAGTAGTACGCGAGCCCGTCGCTGCCTGTGCTGAGTTTTTGCTCAGCCACCTCTCTTTGCTGTTTGTACCCGTGGGCGTGGGGGTGATGACGCACCTGGGTTTGGTAGGCCAGTACGGCGGTCGGATGCTGCTCGTGATTGTGCTGTCCACCTGGATCGGCCTGGCGGTGACAGCATGGGTGCTGTTCAAACTCAGCCCGAAAGACACGGAAGACCATGCCTAAGTTTGTCGAACTCTGGGTTTACCTTTCCGCCACGCCACTCTTTGGTTTGACCGCCACGCTGGTGACTTACGTACTGGCCCACGCCGTGTACCAGCGCGCACAACAAGCGCCTTGGGCCAACCCGGTGCTGTGGAGCGTGGTCATCATCGCTGGCGTGCTGCTGATCACTGGCGTGCCCTACCCCACTTACTTTGCGGGGGCGCAGTTCATTCACTTCTTGCTGGGGCCTGCGGTGGTGGCACTGGGTTGGCCGCTGTGGCAACGCCGTACAGCCTTGCGCAAACGTTGGGGCCCGCTGCTGATTGCCTCGCTGGTGGGCGGCGCGGCGGCCAGTGGATCAGCGCTATTGCTGGCGTGGGCGCTGGATTTGCCGCATGACGTGGTGCTGTCGCTGGCACCCAAGTCGGTTACCGCGCCGGTGGCCATGGGCATTGCAGAAAAAATTGGCGGCATACCCGCACTGGCCGCCGTGTTTGCGGTGCTCACGGGTTTGGTGGGGGCTTTGAGCGGCAGGTACCTGTTCAACGCCATGCACCTGCCATTCACTTCTGGGGGCTGGACTGCGCGCGGCTTTGCGCTGGGCACCGCCGCTCACGGCATTGGTGCGGCACGCGCCATGGCGGTGAACGCCGATGCCGGTGCCTATGCGGGCCTGGCCTTGGGACTGCAGGTGGTGGTGTCTTCGTTGCTGATGCCGCTGATGTTCAGGTAGGTGCAAAGGCCTTGCAAGCGTTGTTTCTAAACAAATACGACTAATTTGCTGCACTGCAACAAAAAGTGCTTGCATTTTTCCCTGGCATACCTAAAATACAAACCATGCTGCACTGCAACATTAATTGCCCCTTAGGGCTTGTAGCGCAGATTTTTTAACCCTACTGGAGAAAATTATGTCTACTATCAATGTTGAACAAATCTTGGCTGCTAACAAATCCGCTGTTGCTGAAGCCCAATCTTTGGCCGCTACGACGCTGGCTGGCTTTGAGAAGCTGGTTGAATTGAACATGGCTGCTGCCAAAGCCGCTTTGCTCGAAGGCAGCGCTGACCTGATGGCTTCTTTCACTGCTAAAAGCCCTGCTGACGTGATGGCTGCCCAAGCTGCTTTGTTGCAACCTTTGGCTGCAAAGTCTGTGGCTTACGGCCGCTCTGTGTACGCCATTGCTACAGAAACCACTGCCGCTTTGAGCGAAGCCGCTGAAGTCAAAATGGCCGAAGGTCAAAAGTCTGTGGCTGCTGCTGTTGAGCAACTCGTCAAGAACGCACCTGCCGGCAGCGAAACCGTTGTGGCTGCATTTACATCTGCAGTCTCAGCTGGTCAAAACGCCATCGACTCTGCTAAGTCGTCTGCAAAGAAGGCCGTTGAAATGGCTGAGAAACAAGTCGCTTCTGCTACCGACAACGCTTTGAACGCTGTGAAAGCCACGGCTCTCAAGAAGTAATCGCCCTTTAGGTGATTGCAGCGCCCCCACAGCCCGCAAGGGTTGTGGGGGCGTTTTACGTTTGGGATACTCTGGACACACCAAAGGCCCATCCCATGAACCACCTTATTAGCCTCATAGGCGCACCCACCGACATTGGCGCAGGCACCCGCGGCGCAAGCATGGGGCCCGAGGCACTGCGCGTGGCCAATATTGTCAGCGTGCTAACCAGCCACGGCCTGGAAGTGCAAGACCGGGGCAACCTGACTGGCCCCAGCAACCCATGGCTGCCGCCTGTGGATGGCTACCGGCACTTGGCCGAGGTAACTGCCTGGAACCAAACTTTGCATGGCGCAGTGCATGCCGAGCTGCAGCTAGGCCGCATGCCCATCGTGCTGGGTGGCGACCACTGTCTGGGCATTGGCTCGATCAGCGCGGTGGCGCGCCACTGCCGCGATGTGGGTAAAAAGCTGCGCGTGCTGTGGCTGGACGCGCATGCCGACTTCAACACCAACGCGCTCACACCCAGCGGCAACATCCACGGCATGCCGGTGGCCTGCCTTTGCGGCTTTGGCCCCAAGGAGTTGATTGAGATTGGGGGCCATGTGCCCGCTATTCAAGCAAAGTGGGTGCGTCAAATTGGCATTCGCAGTGTGGACGAAGGCGAAAAGCGCTTTGTGCACGCGCAAGACCTGGAAGTGTTCGACATGCGCTATATCGACGAGATGGGCATGCGCGCCGCCATGGAACTGGCGCTGGCGCTGATGGATGCCAACACCCACTTGCATGTGAGTTTTGATGTGGACTTTCTGGACCCGGCCATCGCACCCGGCGTGGGCACCACCGTGCGCGGCGGCCCCACCTACCGCGAAGCGCAGCTGTGCATGGAGATGATTGCCGACACCGGCCGCCTGGGCTCGATGGATGTGATGGAACTCAACCCCGCGCTGGATGAACGCAACCGCACGGCAGAAGTGGCGGTGGACTTGATTGAGTCGCTGTTCGGCAAAAGCACGCTAATGCGCAAATAGCGTACCCTTTGTTCCCCGCCACAGAGAGTCCACCCCATGCGCACCCACTTTGTACCCGCCACTTTCGCAGCCATTGCACTCTTGGTGCAAGGTGCCTATGCCCAAACCCCAGAGCAACGCAGCACCCTGGCTGACCAACGCGAAGTGGTGGTCACCATCTACAACGACAACCTGGCTTTGGTGAAAGACCTGCGCCGTATTCAGCTAAAAACTGGCTCCAGCGCTCTGGCCTTTCGTGACGTAAGCGCACGCATACGGCCCGAAACGGCACTGCTGCGCAGCATCAGCGCGCCGGGCGCCTTGAGCGTGCAAGAACAAAACTTTGACTTTGACCTGCTAACCCCTCAGAAACTACTGGAAAAATACGTGGGCCAAACCGTTAATGTGGTGCGCACCAACCCTGCCACCGGCGCTGACACCACCGAGACGGCCACGGTACTGTCCGCCAACAACGGCGTGGTGTTGCAAATTGGCCAGCGCATCGAGACCGGCATGCCCGGGCGGCTGGTGTTTGGCAATATGCCAGCCACCCTGCGCGACCGACCCACGCTAGTAATGTCACTGGAGAACACTGCAGCCGCCGTGCAAGACGTAGAACTGAGCTACCTGACCACAGGGCTGGCCTGGAAGGCCGATTATGTGGTCGAACTCAACGCCGAAGACGACCGGCTGGACATGTCCGGCTGGGTCACGTTGACCAACACCAGCGGCGCCAGCTACCGCAACGCGCGATTGCAACTGGTGGCAGGCGACGTGAACCAGGTCGCACCGGAAGTGGCACAGCGCGGGCGCGTGGCCATGATGGCCGCACCCTCCATGGCCAAGGCCGCCAACGATGTCGCACAAGAGTCCCTGTTTGAATACCACCTCTACACCCTGAGCCACCCCACCACCATTGCTGAGAACCAGACCAAGCAAGTGTCCCTGCTATCGGCCAACGGCGTGCCTGCGCGCAAAGAGCTGCTGCTGCGCGGCAGCGATTACTACTACCAAAGCAGCGTGGGCGAGCTGGGCCAAAAAATGAAGGTGGCCGTGTTTGTGGAGTTTGACAACAAGGAAAGTGCACGTCTAGGAATGCCGCTACCCAAGGGCGTGATCCGCGTGTACAAAAAAGACTCTGTCGGCAACGCACAGTTCATCGGTGAAGACCGAATCGACCACACCCCCAAAGGCGAAAAAGTGCGCCTGAAACTTGGTGACGCGTTTGACGTAACTGTGGACAAAAAACAAACAGACTTCAAGAGCTTAGGAAAGAGTGGTCGCTTCAATTCAACCTTTGAGAGCGCTTACGAAATCGTACTTAAGAATGCCAAGAAAGAAGCCACCGTAGTCACCGTGCAGGAACCCATGCCCGGCGACTGGCAAATGCTGTCGTCTAGCCAGCCCCACACCAAAGGCGCATCCAACACCGCGGTATGGAGCGTAGAGGTGCCAGCCGAAGGCAAAGCCGTGCTGACCTACCGGGCGCTTGTGCGCTACTAGCCCTCGCTTACCCCCCATCGGAGGGGTACAAGGAAATACGTTACCGGCCTAACATCAGCGAACTTTTTTGTTCGAGTGCTCTATGCACACAATTGGTCAAATTACATTCCAAGAAATGAAGCCGCGGCGCTTGATTCCACTATTGCCACTGTGAGAGCCGGCGCCACGCCGGCGTCGCAAAACGCCGCTGAAAACCATATGCGAGACAACATTTACAAGCTGTTTGACAAGCGCTATGCAGGCACTTACGGTGTGACCTTTGCATTTGCGAACGCAGTTGGCAGCACGTACCGTACTGGCACTATCGGCAATCCCGGCGTGACGAGCTACTTCTCCCGCATTGACGTTGCGGGATCTGGTGTGCTGGGTATGGAGGACTCCACGAATTTATGGACCACTCATTGCGTCAATTACACGGCGTCAACTCCGGGATTTGTTACCCCTCCCCCAACGGCAGAGTTGGCAATTGACTGTACCCACAATGAGATTCATAAAATACCGATTGAAATTCCGAAAGACCTGAACATGAAAATTTCTACTCGAGCCCCAAAATTCACTGGGAAATTGCTGGCCCACACCCTTGCTTGGAGCGGTATTCTGGCAACACTGCCCGCCCAAGCCGGCCTATTCGACAAGCTCACCGGTGCCGACAAACCCGTGCGCCTGGAGCTGACCGAGTCCACAGACCGGGCCGCCACGTTTATCAAAGCATTTTCTGACTCGGGTGCTTTGGCTCGCGACATCAAACCGGCTGACTTTGCAGAGCGAAAGATCTTGATCTCGGGCTTTCAGATCAACTTTGCCACCGAGCAGGTGGGCTACGCCACAGCGGCGGGTATTGGCAGCACCTCGGTCGAAAAAGTCTACACACTGCAGGATGTGCCGCTAGAGCGGCTGCAAAGCCTCACCGATAGTGCCTACGCAGCCTTTGCCGACATTCTGAAAAAGCGCGGCTACGACGTGCTACCCCAAAGCGCACTAGAGGCGGCCAGCTTCAAGTCAGCCATGATCGAGGCCAATCAGCCACCGGTCAAGTGGGAGCGCAGTGGCCTTTCAAAAATGGCCGGCGGTGGCAACCAAAACAAACTGGACAATGACAACGTCAACTTCACGGCCACCGCCAAAGGCACCTCGCCCGCTATTGGTGGGTTGGATTTCAAGCCCGCCGCCATGACACTGGCGGATGAATTGGGAGCGGCTGTGATTCAGGTCCGGCTGAAAATCAACTTTGCCCGTTTTGATGACAGCGGCATGTATGGATATTCAGAAATTGATGACAAGCCACAAAACATGCTGGGCGCGAAATCGACTCTAGTACAGATTTTTTCTCCCGGTACCAAGCGGGCCGATTTCACACAAAAGAAGTCCCTTTTGTTGCCACACCGCGCAGCCGAAAAAGCCACCGCAGTGGCCATGACCACCGCAGAGAAAGCCGGTACTACAGCCATGACGGCAATGTCCGTGTTTGGTGGCTTTTTGAAAGGCGGACTCGCTGGTGCTGCGAGTGAGGCCGGGGGCGCTGCCCACAGCATTGGCGGCTCTGGCAAATTCGAGGTGAAAGCCGACGCCAACTACGAAACGAACACCAGCCAAGACATCGCCTTGGCGCTGGAAGTGATCGCTGAAGCCTTGCCCAAGTAGGGGCTTCAAGCCACCTGAAGGCAACCGTATCGCCTGAGGCCCTACCGCTCAGGGTCGCCGTCCCTTGTCCCTACAATCGACAAAACGGTCCCTACATGCCAGCAACACACCTATTCATCGCGCGGATACTCCTTGGAGCATGGCTGAGCGCGTTTGCAGCCTTGGGGATGGCTGCAACGATAACTGCGGCTAATTCGCCAGTAAGTTCCTACATTCTGAGCGATTCAGTAGGCTACGGACTGCAGCTCGATGGCTTGGAAGCCAAGCTGCAAGACGCCCTGGGTGGGCCATCAAAAATCAATCATGATGGTGCACGTTCCATCACCACACCCGGTAGTCAGACCAAAAAGTCCGGGTTGCAAATGGTCGAAGCGGACAAGGCGCTCATTGCCAAGGCTGGTGTGATCATCATTATTCTGGGTATGAACCAGATGGAGCCTTCGTTTGAAGAGAGCCAGGTACAGCTCCTACAGCAACTGAAGTCCATTGCTCCATCTGCGCGCTACTTCTGGGTCGATATCGGAGCCACCATTGCCCCGCAAGCTTCGGGCTGGAGTGCCCGCAACAAAGTTATTTATGCCAACGCCAGCCCGCTGGGATATACCGTGATCAGTCGATACCGGGCCATCTTCGGGCCCGGTGCTGACCCGTTGAACATTCAGCCAGGGCTGAACTTTCCCAACTGGGCAACGGAGGAAGGCTATGGCGGGCCAGGCAACCTGCATGGCTATAGCGGGGAACTTTCCCAGGCCATTCTGGCCGCAGTTGCGGCCACACCGTCTCAGTCGATTTGTACCAATTACTCACCCGTCACATCCTACGTTCTGGGCGACTCCATTGCTTTTGGGGTTTATAGCGAAGCGCTGGCTGACAAGTTGCGCGCAACACTCCGCGGACCGTCGCGCATCAGCTACGACGTAGGCCGCTCAATCAACACGCCCGGCCTTCAGATACAAAAATCGGCTTTGGAGAGTGTGGATCTGGACCGACCCCACATCGCGAAAAGCCAAGTAATAGTGATCATTTTGGGCACCAACCAGAGGGAGGCTTCGTTTTCCGACAGCCAGGCCCAGCTAATGGACAAGTTGCGTTCCGTCGCACCTAACGCCAAATATTTCTGGGTAGATATTGGCGCAACCATTGCCAACCAGGCACAGGGCTGGAGCGACCGCAACCGCGCCATTTACGACAACGCCGGCGCTTTGGGGTACAGCGTCATTAGCAGATACAAGGCTATTTTTGGTCCTGCAGTCGATCCCTTGCGTATCACTCCCGGGCTCAACTTTCCCGGAATGGCGACGGAACCAGGCTATGGTGCGGAAGGCAATGTGCATGGCGCATACCCTGAGCTTTCTCGCGCCATCTTTGAGACCGTTAGCAATTGGGCGACCTCCTGCGACCGCAAGGGCTAGCTGGTGCGCCGCACACTGCACACCGCTCAATTGGAGGCGCTGGGCACGCGTGACCCGCGTCTAAATTTGCTTTGTAGAATGCGCTGGCGCCCAACAAACACTCTTTAATGGGCTATTGGTTCTATATGCAAACATTCAAATACTGCTTACTCTTTGTTGCAATGCTTCCATGCCTAGGATTCGCGCAGACACTAGGCAACATTGCAATTCCGGGCAAGAACCAATGGCTGTTTTATGGGGTCGAGTTTTCTGACACGAGTTCCAAAGAAAAGACCGCAGAGTCTGCCGCGCTGATTGCGGGTATCAACGCACAACTCAAAGACAACGGTGTGTCGGTGATCGTGTCATTGGCGCCCATTAAGGCCCGCATCTTCAAACAGCACCTGCCGGACGATAAGCCGCTGACACCCTATTTAGAATCCAACTACAAACGCCTGCTCGGTTTACTCACGGCCAAAGGCGTTGCTGCGGCGGACATCAGCTCCGCCTTTACGTCAAACACGGTGCCGCCGGACTCGGCCTTGTATTACCGCTTGGACAGTCATTGGTCGCAACGCGGCGCACTCTTGGCCGCTGAGACGATCAAAAAAGAGATTGATGCCCATCCTGACATAACGGCTGCAATTGCTGGGCTACCCACACTGACGATGAAGATGACCGAGCAGAAAAAAGGACGCCCTTCCAAAGCGCGCGATTTGACCCAACTCATGACGGCTGAAGACGGTGCGAAGTACGAATCCGAGCAATTTATTCCCATTCAATTTCAACGAGGCGCAAGTAGCGCCACGCTGACGGGTGCTGACGAGGTGCCCAAGGTGGTGCTGATCGGTAGCAGCTACTCACAAGAGTGGACCGGATTTCCCGATTCTCTGCGCTACTACTTGCAGCGGGATGTGGGCAACTACAGCCTGGATGCGTCGATTGGCCAGTGGGTCGGCTTTTACCGCTATTTGCAAAGCGACGCATTCCAGGCGACCCCGCCCAAGCTCATTGTTTGGGAAGTGCCAGAACGCGACATGGTGTCACCGCCCGATTTCAAGTTTCGTGAACCTAGATACCAAATACACGCCACAGATTGGACCATGGGTGCCACCGCGTGGGCGCAACGCAAGTGCCAGCCGGGTAGCGGCACTGTCAAAAGCCTAAGCTCCAGTACCAAAGACGCCAAAGCCTCCGGTGTGGCTGACATCAAGGTGAACAACGCTGGCACCAACACCAGTGTGGATATTAATTTTGCGAATGTGAACAAAGGCGCTGACTACTTGGATGCACGGGTATCCGCTGCCGCAAATGAAGTCTTGTCGATTGAAGTGACGGCCGGCAAAAAAGTTAAGCTACCCACCTTGACCGTTGCAGGTGACGGACAACCCCACGTGATTCGCATTCCACTCACCTCCAGCGAAGGACCTGTGTCCAAGGCCAAGATTACTTTGTCAGCAGCAGCCAGCAATTTCGAATTAACCGGCTTACAGATCTGCCAACACAAACCCATCAATCCCTAGGCTTTACATCCCACAAAGGGCGGACTGAATCTGCCAGCAACGCCACATTCCCCCCCGCCGCAGTGGTGTTGACCGTCACCGTTTGCTCCGCACAAAAGCGCACCAAGTAGTTGGGCCCACCGGCTTTGGGGCCGGTACCGCTCAGGCCTTCGCCGCCAAACGGCTGCACGCCGACCACCGCGCCGATCATGTTGCGGTTGATGTAGACATTGCCCACACGCGCAGCCGCCGCCAATGCCTGGGCGCGACTGTCGATGCGGGTTTGGATGCCCAGGGTGAGACCGTAGCCTAAAGCGTTGATGTGCGCGATGACGTCAGCGGGTTCGCTCAAAGCACCGCTGCCCCAGCGCACCACCTGCAGTACGGGGCCGAAGATTTCGGCCTTTACGTCGGCCATTTTCGCCACTTCAAAGGCATGCGGGGGAACCAGGTTTGCTATTGAATTCATAGCTTCTTGCGCAATCTGAACGGGGGCTAGAAGCACTTTTGCCTCTATTTTCAGGCGGCTGATGTGGCTATGGATGTTGTCATAGGCCTCGCGGTCAATCACCGGGCCCACGTCAGTGGCCAGGTCTGCGGTATTGCCCGCTACCAGCTCTTGCGCGGCACCCTGCAGCATCTCGATCACGCCGTCGGCAATGGCCTCGTGCACCACCAACAGGCGCAGCGCACTGCAGCGCTGGCCCGCGCTGCGAAAGGCGCTGGTCACCACCGCGTCCACCACCTGCTCGGGCAGCGCGCTGCTGTCCACCAGCATGGCGTTGATGCCGCCGGT
>JBEGPS010000239.1:0-3662 GCA_041181325.1 Pseudomonadota bacterium | reverse complement strand
TTTTTTGCCAACTGCAATGCCAGTTTGTTGTGGCGCTCCATCAGCGGCCCTAGGTCCACGGTTTCCAGATGCCCCTCGCGCACCACTACCTTGCCGTTGACTATTGTGGTGTCGGCCTGCGGGCTGGCACACAGCAGCAGGCTGCCTACTGCGTCGTGCACCGCACCACCGGCAAAGCCCAGGGTGTCCAGGTCAAACAGCACCAGGTCGGCACACATGCCCACCGCCAGATGTCCAATGTCTTGGCGGCCCAGCACCTGCGCGCCGCCGCGTGTGGCAACCTGCAGCGCGTCGCGCACCGTCATTTCGGCCGGGCCCAGGTCGCAGCCAAAAAAGGTTTTGCGTTCGCCATTGGGCAACACGCGCTCTTCGGGCGGCTGCATGGCGCGGCCCACGCGGGCCAGCAGCAAGGCCTGGCGTGCCTCGTTCACCATGTGGGCAGCGTCGTTGCTGGCGCTGCCATCTACGCCCAAGCCCACGGGCACCCCAGCGTTGAGCATTTTGCGAATCGGGGCAATACCGCTGGCCAGGCGCATATTGCTGCAGGGGCAGTGCGCCACGCCCGTGCGGCTGGCGGCAAAGAGGCTGATGCCCTCGTCGTCCAGCTTCACGCAGTGCGCGTGCCAAACGTCATGGCCCAGCCAGCCCAGGTCTTGTGCGTATTGCGTGGGCGTGCAGCCAAATTTCTCGCGACTGTAGGCCAGGTCATGGTCGTTCTCGGCCAGGTGGGTGTGCAGGCGCGCACCGTTCGCGCGGGCCAGCAGCGCCGACTCGCGCATCAGGTCGCGGCTCACGCTGAACGGCGAGCAGGGCGCGACGGCCACGTTCAGCATGGAGCCAAACGAGGTATCGTGGTACTGCTCAATCAAGCGCTGCGTGTCCTTGAGAATGAAGTTCTCTTTTTCCACCACACGATCCGGTGGCAAACCGCCTTGGCTTTGTCCCACGCTCATGCTGCCGCGCGTAGCCACAAAACGCATGCCTATCTCAGCGGCAGCCTCGATGCTGTCATCCAGACGCACGCCATTGGGGTAAATGTAGAGGTGGTCGCTGCTGGTGGTGCAGCCACTCAACAGCAACTCGGCCATCGCAATCTGCGTGCTCACCTGCACCATTTCGGGCGTGAGCCCGGCCCAAATGGGGTACAGCCCGCGCAGCCAGCCAAACAGCTCTGCGTTTTGCACTTCAGGTATGGCCCGCGTGAGCGACTGGTACATGTGGTGGTGCGTATTCACCAGTCCGGGAGTCACCAGATGGTGGCAGGCGTTGATCATCTCGTCCGCCAGCAGGGCGTGGGGTGGCAGGTCGGCGGTGGCGCCGATAAAGGCAATGCGGTTGCCCTCAATATAAATGGATGCGTCGCGCAGCTCGGTGGATTGCGCCGGGTCGGTGTGGTCAAAAGTAGCGACCGCGCGTGCGTTGTGAATCAGCAAAGTGCCCATCAAGAAATCTTTCAGTCGACTAAGTTGTCCACTCCAAAGAGCGGGACCTGTCGAGGCCGAATCCCGCTGACAGGCTGCAATAGCCACCAGAGGCGAGCACCACGTTGCCGAGCGTACCGGGCTGTGCTGTTGCGCAACATGTGTGTTGAAGCGCCCGCGAATTTTGCCTCAAGTAATATGCAAAAAAGGACATTGACGCCCATGACCCCCCATTTTTCTGATCTCCCCCCCCGCGATGTGTTGGCCCGACTTTACTGGGCTGCTGTTGAACAAGCTTTGCCCGCCCATACGCTGGCTGGCTTTTTGCCCCCTGTGCCCAAGGGCCGCACGCTGGTGCTGGGCGCGGGCAAAGCGGGTGGCGCTATGGCCCACGCGCTGGATGCGCTGTGGCCCCAAGGTGCGCCTATCAGCGGGCTGGTGGTTACACGCTATGACCACACGCCCCAACGCCCCGCCGACGCAGCGCCCGCACGCATTGAGGTGGTGGAAGCCGCCCACCCTGTGCCCGATGCGGCCGGACTGGCTGCCGCGCAACGCATTTTGGCCTTGACCAACGGGCTAACGGCGGACGACTTGGTGATTTGTCTTATCTCGGGGGGCGGCTCATCCCTGCTGACCCTGCCTGCGCAGTGGGAGGTTGGCGGAGTTCAAAGTGGCATCAGCCTAGACCTTAAACAACGCATCAACAAGCTGCTGCTAGACAGCGGTGCCAGCATCCAAGAGATGAACTGTGTGCGCAAGCACCTGTCTGCCATCAAGGGCGGGCGCTTGGCTGCGGCCTGTTACCCGGCCCGGGTGGTTACGCTGCTGATCAGCGACGTGCCGGGTGACGACCCCAGCGTAATAGCCAGTGGCCCCACCGTGCCAGACCCCACCACCTCGCTTGAGGCGCTATCAATATTGAAGCGCATTACGCAAGACACACAAGGGCTGGAGGTTGATTTCGTATTGAAAGCGCTGCAAGGTGGCCAGTTGGAAACCCCCAAACCCGACGACCCAGTATTTGCCAACAACACGGTCCACATGATTGCCACACCCCAACAGTCGCTGGAAGCTGCTGCTGCCGCTGCGCGCGACATGGGGCTGAACGCCTACATCTTGAGCGACGCTTTGGAAGGTGAATCGCGCGAGGTGGGCAAGGTGCACGCCGCCCTGGCCCGCACAGCAGCGCAGCGACCTGCTTCAGCCCAGCAACCGTTTGCCAAGCCCTGCGTGATTTTGAGCGGAGGCGAAACCACCGTTACCGTGCGCCCGCGCCGCGAAGGCGCACCCAAGGGGCGTGGCGGCCGGGCAGGGGAATTTTGTATGGGCCTGGCGCAGGCGCTGCAAGGGCAGAGCGGCGTGTGGGCGCTGGCGGCCGACACCGATGGCATTGACGGCGTGGAGGACAACGCCGGTGCCATGGTCACCCCCGACACACTGGCGCGTGCTGCGCAGGCCGAGGTGAGTCTCGCTGATTGTCTAGATCGCAACGACGCGGTGGGTTTTTTTGCACCGCTGGGCGATGTGTTTACCACCGGCCCCACACACACCAACGTGAACGACTTTCGGGCGATGGTGGTGCTTTAGTGCTGGTGGGTGCGTGAGGCCAGACGCAGCACAACACGCAGCATGACTGTGGCGAGTTGCGCGCCCACGGCTATGCCAATACAGTCTGCCAGCAAGTCACCCCATTCGCAGGAGCGCCCTGGCACAAACCACTGCGCAATTTCAATCGCACCCCCGTAGCCTACCAAGCCAAGCGCCACGTAGCGGCGATGCCAACGCAAATTCCGCAGTCCCAACTTGGCTGCAAACGCCATGGCAGCAAATGCCGCAGCATGGTTGAGCTTGTCCCAACCCAGACTCGCGCCATGCGGTGGGCTAGGACTAAGTGCCAAATAGCCCACGATAAGACACAACATCCATAGTGCAGTGCGCCATAGGCGGGTGTTTACCAAAGCGTCCAAAAGCTTATCTTTTCTTGAGTTAGTGAAGTGGATGCGGCTGAATTGCATTATCGGGCACATAGGCTGCACATTAAAAAACCCGCTGACCTTGCGATCAACGGGTTACAAGAGTGGTGCCGGAGAGATGAATCGAACACCCGACCTTCTCATTACGAATGAGCTGCTCTACCGACTGAGCTACACCGGCTAACCGGCAGAAATTATAGCCAGCCGGCTACAGCAAAAGCGAGACTGGCTTCGTCCAACTATTGCGTAGATTACTGCGCTTCGT
>JBEGPS010000238.1:0-3487 GCA_041181325.1 Pseudomonadota bacterium | reverse complement strand
CGGGCTATGATGTAAGCCGCCTCATGGCCGGCAGCTGGGGCACCTTGGGCTTGATCACCGAGGTCAGCCTCAAGGTGCTGCCCATTGCCCCGGCAGAAGCCACGCTGATGTGTTCGGGCCTGTCTCAAAAGACGGCCTTGAACTTGTTGCACCGCTGGGGCGGACAGCCCTTGCCCCTGAACGCCAGCGCTTGGGTGCGAGACGCCAGCGCCCAGCCAGAGGCTGATTATTTGTTTGTACGCCTGCGCGGAGCCTTGGCCGCAGTGCAATCGGCCTTGGGAAAGATGCATGACGATGCTGTGGCCTTAGGCGCACAAGTTCAGCAAATGGACAACACCGAGGCCGCGCAAGATTGGCGCGCCAGTGGCGAGCAGTGTTTGCAATTCTTTGACGCGCCAAGAACCGACCTGTGCCTGTGGCGACTGTCCTTGCCGCAAACAGCCCCCGTGCTTGATTTGCCTTATGCGCAATATGTGGAATGGCAAGGTGCCCAGCGCTGGTTGTGGGCGCCGGCGTCTGCTGCCGTGGCGCTGCGCGAGCTGGCCCAATCGGTGGGGGGGCATGCCAGTTTGTTCCGCGCCAGCAGTGCCCATGACGAGGTCGACAAAGCCGTCGGTGTGAACACCCCGTTGGACTTGGTGCAACAACGCATCCAGCGGCAATTGCAAAAGCAGCTCGATCCCAAAGGCGTCTTCGCCACCGGTCGACTGCACCCGAACTGAGGCGACTTTTCATGCAAACCCACCTCACCCCCAAATACCAAAATACCGCCGACGGCCTGGCGGCCGAAGCCATCCTGCGCAAGTGCGTTCACTGCGGCTTTTGCAACGCCACCTGCCCGACTTACCAATTGCTGGGCGACGAACTCGACGGCCCGCGCGGTCGCATTTACCTGATCAAGCAGGTGCTCGAAGGCACTGAGCCCACCCGCAAAACCCAGCTGCATCTGGACCGCTGCCTGACCTGCCGCAACTGCGAAAGCACCTGCCCCAGCGGCGTGCAATACGGCCACTTGGTTGACATTGGCCGCAAGCTGGTGGACGCCAAGGTCGAACGTCCCATGGGCGAAAAGCTGCTGCGTTGGGCTTTGAAAGAAGGCCTGCCCTCACCCCTTTTTGCACCCGCCATGAAGATGGGCCAAATGGTGCGTGGCTTGCTGCCCGCCAGCCTGCAAGCCAAAGTGCCTGCGCCGCAAGACGCCGGTGCTTGGCCCACGCAAACCCATGCCCGCAAGGTGCTGATGCTGGCCGGTTGTGTGCAGCCGAGCATGAGCCCCAACATCAACACCGCCACTGCCCGCGTGCTCGACGCCTGTGGCATCCAGGCCGTGATGGCCGCCAAGGCCGGTTGCTGCGGCGCGCTCAAGTTCCACCTGAACGACCACGAAGGCGGCAAGGACCACATGCGTGCCAACATCGACGCCTGGTGGCCGCTGGTTGAAAGTGGCGAAGTCGAAGCCATCGTCATGAACGCCTCGGGCTGCGGCGTGATGGTCAAAGACTACGGCCATGCGCTGAAAGACGACCCGGCCTATGCCGAAAAAGCCGCGCGCATCGGCGCGCTCACCAAAGACCTGAGCGAGCTGCTGCCCCAACTGGTGCCGCTGCTGCAAGCAAAACTGACCCCTGAATCCTTAGAAGCCGCAGGCCTGCAGGCTTACCACCCACCTTGCACGCTGCAACACGGGCAGCAACTTAAAGGCGGTGTTGAACACCACCTGATCGAGCTGGGCTTTCAGATTGAGGTGGCGGCCAGCGAATCGCACCTGTGCTGCGGCTCGGCCGGCACCTACAGCGTGCTGAACCCTGCGCTGTCCCAACAACTGCGCGACCGCAAACTCGGCCACCTGAGCGCTTTGCATCCGCAAGGCGTGCTCAGCGCCAACATCGGCTGCATCACCCATTTGCAAAGCGGCAGCGGCCTGCCGGTAAGGCATTGGGTGGAGATGGTTGACGAGGCCTTGCATAGTCCCGCAATGACTTGACCCTCCTGTGCAAGGAGCCTGAGCATGCTGTTTGTCGTTTTACTGACTGATCAACCCGACCATGCCCAAGTCCGGGCCGATCATTTGCAGGCGCACATCGATTGGCTGGAGCGGCACAAGGATGTCATCCAGGTGGGTGGATCGCTGCGCCGTGAACCCTCGGAAACGCCCAAGGGCGGGTTGTGGATTGCACAGGCCGATTCAAAGCAGATCATTGATGAGTTGCTCCAGACAGATCCGTTTTATCTGGCCGGACTGCGTCAAAGCTATGAAATCCTGCATTGGTCCAAAGCCAACAGTGAGCGGCAGGTCCTGATCTGAATGCTCGCACGGCGCTCTTCCTTCGCTGTGCCGCCTGTGATCATCAGGTCTCGGCTTTTCTGGCCTTCCAAAAGTTCCAAAATGCCGGACTTCTGGCGGGTCCGCGCCGATGGACTGTCAGTGAAATTGAGGCCATTGCCCCTCGTTTGAACTGTTCTCAGCACGGGTGAGCCTTTTGTAAGGCGTGTCCACCGTCACGCCGAAGCGAGCACGCCCATCAGCTCTAGCAAGCCAATGGCTTGAGTGCCGTAGCGCATCGGAAAGCGTTCTGCACCGGGGTAGACCACGTAGCGCTCTTTGATGTTCAAGTCGGCGCAGGCGATGTCAAAGCCCTTGCTCAGGGTGGGCGCTGTCGAACGCTTGATTTCGATGGCCATCCAAGGCTGGCCAGCACGTTCAATCAGCAGGTCAATCTCGGCACCTGCATGGGTTCTGTAGCTGTACGCCGTGCATTGTGGGTGATCGGCAGCCATGAGATTGTCGATGCAAAAGCCTTCATAGCTGGGGCCGCATACCGGGTGCCCGGCCAGATCATGCAAACTGCCCACGCCCAGCAAGGCATGCACCAGCCCACTGTCGCGCACATAGACCTTGGGGGCTTTGACCAGGCGCTTGCCCACGTTGCCGCTCCAGGGACGCAAGCGTCGCACCAGTTGCAAATCCACCAGCAAGTCAATGTAGCGCTCAACCGCCGGGCTGCTCACGCCCAAGCCGCTGGCCAGGCGGCTTTGCTGGAGCAAGGCGCCCTGTTGATGGGCCAGCATGGTCCACAGTCGGCCCACGGTTTCGGCGGTCAAACGGGGTGCGAACATGGGTACATCGCGCTGCAAGTAGCTGCGCACAAAATCTTCGCGCCAGCGCAAGCTGGCCGCATCGCTGGGGGCCAATAGGCTGTCCGGAAAACCGCCGCGCAGCCAAAGCGTATCCAGATCGGTGGCAGGCCATTCCAGCGCATGGATGGGGCCGATGTCCAGGTACGCCACACGCCCTGCCAGCGTTTCGCTGCTTTGCTGCATCAGGTCCAGCGAAGCCGAGCCCAAGAGCAAGAAATGCCCGAATCGCGGCCCTGCGCGGCGGCGTTCGTCGATGATGCCGCGCAACACTTCAAACAGGCCCGGCATGCGGTGAATTTCGTCCAGGATGACCAACTTGCCGCCTTGGGCGCGCAAAAATGCGTCGGCG
>JBEGPS010000237.1:0-2559 GCA_041181325.1 Pseudomonadota bacterium | reverse complement strand
CCTGCAAGCAGTCGCTGCCGCCGTGAAAGGCCTGGTGGGTGAATGCAGACTTGATCACCGGCGTAACCAGGCTGCACCACACTTGCGCGGCGGCTTTGCGGGCGGCGTCGGGGTGGTGCTTTAACAAATCCAGTTCCAATGCGGTGCGGTAGGCCAGTACACGGCCGCCGTCAATCCAGGCCCGCTGGGTAGCCAGCACGCGCCGCATGGCAGGGTGGTCGGCTATCAGGTCAGCTTGTGCCGCGGACTTGCCACGCCCCGGAGCGCGCATTTGGCGGCGTTCTTTGGAATACGCATCGGCCTTTTGCCACGCCGCTTCCAGCAGGCCAATGCCTTGCAAAGCAACGTGCAGGCGCGCGGCGTTCATCATCACAAACATGGCGTTCAGGCCCTTGCCGGGCGCGCCGACGATCCATCCAGAGGCATCGTCAAACCGCATGACACAGGTAGGGCTGCCGTGCAGGCCCATCTTCTCCTCGATGCGTTCACAATGCACCGCGCTGCGGCTGCCATCGGTATAGAGCTTGGGCACCAAAAACAAGGACAAGCCTTTGGGCCCGGGAGGTGCTTCGGGCAGACGGGCCAAGACCAGGTGCACGATGTTGTCGCTTAGATCATGCTCGCCACCCGAGATAAAAATCTTGGTGCCACTGATCAAATACGTACCATCTGCTTGGGGAATGGCCTTGGTGCGCGCCAGCCCCAAATCGCTGCCCGCGTGAGGCTCGGTCAAGCACATGGTGGCCAGCCATTCGCCGGTCGCAATTTTTTCCAGATACGTGGATTTGAGTTCGTCACTGCCGTGGTGCTTCAGGCACTCGTAGGCACCATGCAGCAAGCCCGGAGCCATGGTCCAACCGTGGTTGGCACTACTGAGCATTTCATACAGCACCGCCTCCAACATGGCAGGCAGACCTTGACCGCCGTCCTCTGGCGCAGAGGCCAACGCGGGCCAGCCCGCTTGCCAGAAGGCTTGGTAGGCGTCCTTAAAACCCGGCGGAGTGGTGACAGTGCCCGCATCGAAGCGGCAACCAATCTCATCTCCATCGCGGTTCAAAGGCGCGATGACTTCGCTGACAAACTTGCCCGCCTCGTCCAGCACCTGGTGCATCAAATCAGCATCGGTATCTGCATAAGGCATCAACGCCTGCAACTGGGCAGGCGCTTGCAGCACGTCGTGCACGATGAAGTTGATGTCCGCCAGCGGTGCCTGGTAGCTCATGCGGTTTCTTTCTTGCGCGCTGCGCCCAAATAGGTGTCAATCACCCGTGAGTCGGTTGCCAGCTCATTGGCAGGGCCATGCAGGGCAATTTCACCCATTTCCAGCACGTAGCCATAGTCGGCAGTTTCCAGCGCGGCACGGGCGTTTTGCTCCACCAGCAAAGTGGTCACGCCGGTTTTGCGCAGCCCGTCAATCGTGCGGAAAATTTCTTTCACGATCAGCGGGGCCAACCCCAGACTGGGCTCGTCAAGCATCAGCAACGTGGGGCGCGACATCAGCGCACGACCCACCGCCAGCATTTGGCGTTCGCCACCCGACAGCGTGCCTGCGAGTTGCACGCGACGCTCCTTGAGGCGGGGGAACAACTCAAACACCACCTCCAACTGGTCGCGCCAGCCTTTGTTACCCAAGCGCACTTGGCGAAAACCGCCGAGCACCAGGTTGTCTTCCACCGACATGGTGCCAAACAACTCGCGGCGCTCGGGCACCAGTGCCACACCGAGCATGACGCGGTCTTCCAGGGTCAGCGCGGCTATCGCCTCGCCGTTGAATTCGATACCGCCCTGGCCGGGCAGCACACCCATCAGCGTATTGAGCAGGGTGGATTTGCCCGCGCCATTGGGGCCAATCACCGTGATGACGCTGCCCTTGTCGGCGTGCAGATCGATGCCGTGCAATACCTCGGCGCGGCCGTAGCCAGCGCGCAGGCCGTTCACTTTGAGAATAGGTGTGGTCATGCTTGTGGTCTCAATGTTCGGTGCCCAAATAGGCGGCACGCACCACCGGGCTTTGTTGCACCTCGGTAGGGGTGCCCTCCATCAACTGGGTGCCAAATTCCATGACCACCAGCTTATCGCACACGTCCATCACCAGGTCCATGTCGTGCTCTACCAGCAAGATGCTCATGCCCTCAGATTGCAACTGACGCAGCACACCGGCCAACGCCTGTTTTTCTTTGTGGCGCAGGCCCGCGGCGGGCTCATCCAACAGCAGCAGTGCGGGGTCGGCACACAGGGCGCGCGCTATCTCCAGCAGACGCTGCGGGCCCATGGCCAGGTTGCCCGCCATCTCGTGCAAATAGTCGCCCATGCCAATGCGCTCCAACTGACGCTGGGCCTCTTTGAACAACTGCTTTTCTTCCGCACGGTCCAGTCGTGCCATGGCGGACAGCACACCTTGCTTGCCACGCACATGGGCACCCAGCGCCACGTTTTCTAGCACCGTCATGTCGGGAATCATCTTCACATGCTGGAAGGTACGTGCCATGCCGGTCTGCGCAATGCGGCGTGCCGACAAACCACTGATCTGCTCGCCCCGGAAGCGCACTGCGCCACGGG
>JBEGPS010000236.1:0-2923 GCA_041181325.1 Pseudomonadota bacterium | reverse complement strand
TACACCTATATCTACCCCAAAGCAGGCGACAAAACCAATGTCTATGCCGACCCGGTGCTGGCCGCCGAGCGCGCCGCCGAATACCTGGCGATGGGCTTTACCGCCCTGAAATTTGACCCAGCCGGCCCCTACACCGTGTACGACGGACGCCAGCTATCGCTGACCGAGCTAGACCGGTCTGAAACCTTTTGCCGCATGCTGCGCGAAGCCGTAGGCACTAAGGCAGATTTACTGTTTGGCACGCACGGCCAAATGACGGCGGCAGGCGCCATCCGCCTGGCGCGGCGCCTGGAAAAATACGACCCGCTGTGGTTTGAAGAACCCATCCCGCCAGACAACCAGCGCGAGATGGGCAAAGTGGCACGCGGCACCACCATCCCCATAGCCTGCGGCGAACGGCTGGCGACCAAGTGGGAATTTCAGCGTGTGCTGGAAGAAGGCGCAGCGGCGATTTTGCAAATGAACCTGGGCCGCGTGGGCGGCATTTTGGAAGGCAAAAAAATCGCCGCCATGGCCGAAGCCTGCCATGTGCAAATCGCCCCGCACCTGTACTGCGGCCCGGTGGTGGGCGCGGCAAATATCCAGCTAGCGACGTGCAGCCCCAACTTCCTGATCCAGGAAAGTATTTTGGACTGGAGCGGTTTTCACACCGAGATTCTGAAAAAGCCCATCCAATGGGAAAACGGCTACATCATCCCGCCCACCGCGCCGGGCTTGGGTGTGGAACTGGACGAAGACGTAGCCCGCGCGCACCCGTACACCGGCACCATGCTGCATCTGGATATGACGCACGAGCCTGCGGGAGTGTGAGGATTATGCGCCGCTCGCGTCAGAGCATGCGGTCTTTGGCCCGAAAGTACTTGCGGGCGTAGGCCACCAGCTGCGCATCGGTCGGGTGGTCCACGGTTTCCACGCCGATCAGCTTGGGCACCAAAGCCGCTTCGTGGGCGTGGATGTGCTTGACCAATTGCAGCTTGGCCTGCGCCGGGCCGACCACCAAGATTTCCTGGGCACCGGTCAGCGCCTGGGCTACGCGGTGGAAAAAGTCTTTGTCTACCGGCGCCTTGCCGTCACCCAAGGTGCCGGCGGTGCTGTGCACTTTGTGGTGGGGGTGGTTGGGGCGCACCACAAATTGCTCCACGTCGTCCGGGCTGAAGTGGATGACATGGGCTTCGGAGTGATCAATCCAGACAACGGCGTGAAAGTGAGGCATAGCAAGTGGCTTCTCTGGTTGGCAATGCGGGGTGCATTGCCAGCATTGTGGGCAATTTGCGGCGGTGTGAATCGCCCCGGGTTTCGAGGAGGCCCGTTGGTTTAAGTCATTCCACTGTGGCGGTTTGACTGCTAAGTTGCCGATAGTAATTGTCTTCAGCTTCGGCGGGGGGAATATACCCAATTGGCTCCAAGAGTCTGTGGTGGTTAAACCAAGACACCCATTCCAACGTGGCTAGCTCCAGTGACTCCTTGGTTTTCCAGGGTGCCCGGCGGTGAATCAACTCAGCTTTGTACAGACCGTTAATCGTTTCCGCCAGCGCGTTGTCGTAGCTGTCGCCCCGGCTGCCCACCGAAGGCTCGATCCCCGCTTCACTCAGTCGCTCGCTATACCTGATGGAAACGTATTGCGACCCCCTGTCGCTGTGGTGGATGAGGGCATCGGTAAGTCCGGGCTGTCGGTCGTACAAAGCCTGCTCCAACGCATCGAGCACGAAGTCTGTTCGCATAGAGCTGCTCTGGCGCCAGCCCACGATCCGGCGGGAATACACATCAATCACAAAGGCCACGTATTGCCAGCCCTGCCAGGTTGAGACATAGGTGAAGTCCGACACCCACAGCTGGTTGGGTCGCTCTGCCTTGAACTGCCGGTTCACTCGGTCCAGTGGGCAAGGCGCATTGGCGTCTGAAACAGTGGTGCGAACCACCTTGCCTCGGCGCACACCGCGCAGGCCCAGCTGGCCCATCAGCCGCTCTACAGTGCAGCGGGCAACGGTAACTCCCTCCCGGTTCATCTGTTTCCAGACCTTGTCGGCCCCATAGACCTGCATGTTGGCGTGCCATACCCGTTGGATTTGCGGGATAAGTTCGTAATCGCGCTTTGCCCTATCGCAGCGCAATGCTGGCTCGCGCATTTGGGCTGCATGACGCCGGTAACACGAGGGGGCAATCTGCAAAACCTTGCAAATTGGCTCGACCCCATAGGTGTCGCGGTGCTGGTCGATGTACGCCTTTAGCTCTTGAGTCGGCGGTCGAGCTCCGCCTGGGCGAAAAACGCGCTAGCCGTCTTGAGGATCTCATTGGCCCGGCGCAACTCCTTGACTTCGCGCTCCAAGGACTTTATGCGTTCGCGCTCGTCGCTGCTTATCCCATCACGCGTGCCCTCATCAATCTCGTGGCGCTTGAGCCAATCGCTGAGCGTTTGGGGGACGCAACCGATCTTGGGTGCGATCGATTCAATGCAAGCCCACAACGAGGAGTACTCGCCTCTGTGCTCCTGCACCATACGGACAGCGCGTTGGCGCACTTCAGGTGAAAAACGGTTTGATTTCTTGCTCATGGCTCCATCTTCTCAAAGTTTGGAGCCTCCTTAATTCCCGGGGCGATTCACGATGACCAAGCTGGACTTTCAATATCGCGCAGTACATTGGCACGACTGATCAAGTCCCCTGCCGCGCGCAAAAGTCCGAGCAAGACAATATCCAACTCCAGCGGATGGATGTCTCGCGCTTCAAAGCCATCTTTGGCATACCAAGTGCTTGCAGATTGACGTTCGCGCCTAAATACACGGTAGCGCTTCGGAAAAGCATCGATGTACCGTTTGACGGGATTGACGAAGCGGCGAGCACTCGCCTGGACCAAAAGGCTCGCACCAACATCGGCGCGATCCAACTCCGTAAGACCACGCTCCCCCAACCACTCAATGATTTTG
>JBEGPS010000235.1:0-3388 GCA_041181325.1 Pseudomonadota bacterium | reverse complement strand
CTGACGTGCGTAACGCTTACGCTGAGTTACGACCGAAGTTGGACCGGTTACTGGAAGAGGTTGCCGACTATTTAAGCACCCATGGCAGAGCGTAAATATTGGGGCAACATCACCAAAATATTTGACTAGTTATCATTGAGACAGTGATCGCTGTCATGATAATTACGTAATTCCAGCCCCATTTGTGCCTAGGGCAGATTGTTTTTTTTGTGCGTCTCAATTCCATCAAGTTATCGGGCTTTAAGTCGTTCGCCGAACCCACTAACTTCCTGTTGCCGGGTCAATTGGTGGGTGTGGTAGGGCCCAACGGGTGCGGCAAGTCCAACATCATGGATGCGGTGCGCTGGGTGCTGGGCGAGAGCCGGGCCAGCGAATTGCGTGGCGAATCCATGCAAGACGTTATTTTTAACGGCACCACCACCCGCAAACCTGCGAGCCGCTCTAGCGTGGAGCTGGTATTTGATAACGCAGACCACCGTGCCGGCGGCCAGTGGGGCCAGTTTGGTGAAATTGCAGTCAAGCGCGTGCTGACCCGCGATGGTGGCAGCAGCTATTTCATCAACAACCAGCCGGTGCGCCGCCGCGATGTGCAAGACGTGTTTCTTGGCACTGGCTTGGGGCCCCGCGCCTACGCCATCATTGGCCAGGGCACTATCAGCCGGATCATTGAATCCAAGCCCGAAGAGCTACGCTTGTTTCTGGAGGAGGCAGCGGGCGTCTCCAAATACAAAGAGCGCCGCCGGGAAACCGAAAACCGCCTTTCAGACACCCGCGAAAATTTAACGCGTGTGGACGACATCTTGCGTGAACTAAATGCCAACCTCGACAAGCTGGAAAAGCAGGCCGAAGTGGCGCAAAAGTACAACGCGCTGCAAGCGGAAGTCACTTTAAAGCAGCACCAGCAATGGTTCCTAAAGCGTGCCGAAGCCCAAAGTGACCGGGCCAAGGTGCAGTCAGAAGGCCTGGGGGCGGTCAATGCGCTGGAGTCCCGCATGGCCGACCTGCGCAGCATTGAGTCCGAGCTGGAAAAAGTGCGCCAGGCGCACTACGTGGCGGGTGATCATGTTAACCAAGCGCAAGGTCTGTTGTACGAAGCCAGCACTGACGTGGGCCGACTGGAGGCAGAAATTCGTTTTGTGGTGGAAGGCCGCCAACGCGTGGAGCAACGCTTGCTCACCCTCAAAGAGCAAGTGAGCCAATGGGCCACCCGCAAAGACGATGCGCAAGCTGAGATAGAACGCCTGGCCGAGCTGGCCGAGCTGGGCGACGAGCAAACTGAGCTGCTGGCCGCACAGGTAGAAGAGCAATCGCAACAACTCCCGGAACTGGAAGATGCAGTGACCACCGCGCAAACTACTGCCAATACGCAGCGGGGCAGTGTGGTGCAGGTGCAGCAGCAAATTCAGGTGCTGGCCGCCGAGCAGCGCGGCATTGAAGAGCAATCCCGCCAGTTGGTAACGCGCCGCGAACGCTTGGCGGCAGACCGTAATGCGTTAAGTGCGCCTGATGAGACCAAACTGGCCAGTTTGCAAGAGCAGCTCGAAGCCTCTCAAGAAAGCCTGCAAGTGGCCGAGGCGCGTTTACATGAATTGCAAGAAGCTGTGCCTCAGCTGGACGAGGCCAGACGCACGCAACAGCAATCGGTCAACACCGAGTCGGCCCGACAGGCGGATTTGTCGGCCCGCCTGGACGCGCTGAAAGCGCTGCAAGAAAGGGTCAAAACCGACGGCAAGTTGCAGCCTTGGCTAGCCAAGCACGGGCTGGACCATTTGCAGGGCCTGTGGAGTCGCATTCACGTCGAGCAGGGCTGGGAAAACGCGCTGGAAGGCGCATTGCGTGAACGCTTGGGCGCACTGGAAGTGTCCCGGCTTGAAATGGTCCGTGCTTTTGCCAGCGATGCGCCCCCGGCCAAACTGTCCTTTTTTAGCCCGCCCTTGGCATCCATGCCGGAGACAGCATCCGTATTGCCGCGCCTCTCAGACCTGCTGCGGGTCAACGATGCGGGGCAAAAAGCCGTGTTGACCGATTGGCTGCAAGGCTGTTTTACAGCTGCCAGCCTGGAAGATGCGATGGCGCAGCGCGACAAACTACAGCCGGGCAACAGCATTTATGTGAAGTCTGGCCATGTGGTCACAGCGCACAGCGTGGGCTTTTATGCCCAAGACTCAGAGCAGGCAGGCCTGTTGGCCCGCGCCCAGGAAATTGAAAATTTGGAAAAAGAGCTGCGTGCGCAGGTACTGATTGCCAGCGAGGCGCGTTTGGCGCTGGGCCGTGCCGAGTCTGCCTACGCCGAAAGTGCGCAACGCCTGGTGGTGGTACGACGCGACGCTGCAGAGGCGCAAAGCCGCACCCACGCGTTGCAGGTGGAGACGCTGCGCTTGTCGCAAATGTTGGAGCAAACGCGTGCCCGCAGTGCGCAGATTGACGCCGACCTGGCCGAAGTTGAAGCCCAGCTAGACGACCTGCAAGAACGACGCGCCACAGCCGAAGAACGCTTCGAGTCGCTGGACATGCAATTGGCGGACAGCCAAGAACGCCACGCCCAGTTGGAAGAGCACGTGATTGAAGCCCAGCGCAAGCTGGTGCAGTGCCGCGAGCAGCAGCGCAGTCTGGAGCGCCAAGCGCAAGAAGCCGTTTTTGCCCAACGCAGCCTGCAGGCCCGCAATGCCGAACTGAGCCGGGCCATAGAAACAGCCTTGCAGCAAACACAATCTGTGTTGGCGGAAGAACAGAGGGCCCAAAACGAACTGACGCGTTTGACCGATGCCGCTGCCCAAGCAGGCTTGCAAAACGCACTGGCCTTGAAGATGGAGCGCGAACAAGCCCTGGGCGCCAAGCGCAGCGAATACGACGACCTGACCGCCAAACTGCGCGCCAGTGACGAACGCCGCATGCAGCTAGAGCGCGAGCTAGACCCTTTGCGCCAGCGCATCACCGAATTCCAGCTCAAAGAACAAGCCGCGCGCCTTGGCTTTGAGCAATACGAACAGCAGCTGCAAGATGCACAGGCCGACTTGGCGGCCGTCGAGCAAAGCATCCAAGATGGCAACGTGCGCCTGTTTGGCATGCAAAGCGATATTGACCGCATCCACCGCGAAATTTCCGCACTGGGTGCCGTCAATCTGGCTGCACTGGACGAGCTGGCTGCAGCACGTGAGCGCAAGCAATTTTTAGATGCCCAAAACGCCGACTTGACCGAGGCCATGAACACGCTGGAGGACGCCATTCGCAAAATTGACGCCGAAACGCGCGAGCTTCTCTCAGGCACGTTCGATCAGGTGAATATGCACTTTGGCCGCATGTTCCCCGAGTTGTTTGGCGGTGGCAACGCGCGCTTGGTGATTACGGGCGATGAAATTTTGGACTCCGGTGTTCAGGTGATTGCGCA
>JBEGPS010000234.1:0-3000 GCA_041181325.1 Pseudomonadota bacterium | reverse complement strand
CGTTGGCGCGGGCCAGGGGTGATATTTCGGTGGGGTGCTCCATGATGAAGGTGGGATTCCACAGCTTCTCTTCCACGGTTTCCTCAAAGTACAGCACCTGCAGGCTGGCCAGCGTGCGGCCAGTGAGCTTGTTTTTGGCTTCGTTCAGGCCCAGTTTTTTGAGGGCGTTGGTTAGCCATTCGGCGCTTTCCACATTGTCACCGGCTTCGGTGTACTTGCGGATGGCTTGCACAATGGTCAGGCGCTCAAAAGGCTGGCTCAGGTCGACGGGTTTGCCCGCGTAGGTTAGCTGCAGCGTGCCAGTCGCCTTGATGGCCGCATCGCGAATCAGCTTTTCGGTGTAATCCATCAGATGCTGGTAGTTCCAATAAGCCGCGTAGAACTCCATCATGGTGAACTCGGGGTTGTGGCGCACGCTGATACCTTCGTTGCGGTAGCTGCGGTTGATCTCAAACACGCGGTCAAACCCGCCCACAATCAGGCGCTTGAGGTACAGCTCGGGCGCAATGCGCAAGAACATTTGCTGGTCCAGCGCGTTGTGGTGCGTGGTGAAAGGCTTGGCGTTGGCACCGCCAGGGATGGGGTGCAGCATGGGCGTTTCGACTTCCAGAAAGCCATGTTGCACCATAAAGTCACGCAGGCCGCTGACGGCCTTGCTGCGGGCCACAAAGCGCTTGCGCGTGGTCTCGTCCGTCATTAGGTCTAAATAGCGCTGGCGGTATTTCACTTCTTGGTCTGAAATGCCGTGAAACTTGTCGGGCATGGGGCGCAGGCTCTTGGTCAAGAGGCGCACGCTGGTGGCGTGAATCGACAACTCGCCGGTTTTGGTTTTGAAGACTTTGCCCTCTACGGCCACGATGTCGCCCAGGTCCCAATGCTTAAAGCGCTCGTACAGCTCAGCGCCCACGTCCTCACCCTTCACGTAGATCTGAATCCTTCCACCACTGGGGCCAAACGATGCATCTTGCAGGGTACAGAAGCTGGCCTTGCCCATCACGCGCTTGAGCATCATGCGCCCTGCCACCTTGGCAGTGACTTCCATGGACGCGAGCGCTTCGGTGGAGTGCGCGTCAAACTCGGAAAACAGGGCCTCGGCCTTGTAGTTGGGCTGAAAGTCGTTGGGGAACGCCACGCCGTGGCCGTCCGCTTGGTGCTGGCGAATGGTTTTGAGCTTTTCGCGGCGCTCCAGAATCAGCTGATTTTCATCTTGCGGTGCAGGTGCTGCTGAAGGGTGGGATGCTGGGGCGGTGGCGTGGGTTTCAGACATGGGGCAATTACTCGGGGGTTTCTCAGGAATTCTTCGGATGGTTCGGCGCGGCGGCGGACCAAAACCCTAGATTCTACGAGGGCTAACTCGCCATATTGCCCGGCTATGATGCATTGGCCAACTTACCATTACGCCATGCTCTACCAAATTGTCTCTCTCTTGCTCGAAGTGGCCTCTGGCCTTGTCACTGGCGTGTGCCTTTTGCGCCTGTACTTGCAGTACCAACGCATTGCCATGTCTGCGCGTTCGGGCAACCCCATGGGTAAATTTATTTTTGCATTGACCGATTGGCTGGTGCTACCACTGCGCCGTGTGGTGCCCGCTGTGGGACGCTGGGACATGGCGAGTCTGTTGGGTGCGCTGCTGGTTCAATTGGCGCAGTTCGTGATTTTGTGGCTGCTGACCGGCATGGGGGCTAGTTTGGCTTCTATAGCGGTGCTTGCGCTGCTGGGAGTGGTGCGCGTAGCCATATCGGGCCTGAGTGGCTTGGTGATTGTGTACGCCGTGTTGTCGTGGGTGCAAACCCAGTCCACTATGTCCGACGTGCTGGAGCGCATGGTCATGCCTCTGCTCATACCTATCCGGCGCTTGTTGCCTTTGGTGGGTGGCGTGGATTTGTCGCCGCTGGTGCTGCTGGTGTCGCTGCAAATTGCAGCAATTGTGCTGGGCAGCGTGCAGGCCAACATGCTGAGCATGGTGGCCTGACCTTCGATTAAATAACTGCGTCAGCCGGCTGGCGCTGCAGCATGGCCAGGGCATTGGCAATGGTCTTGCGCAGCTCGCGGCGGTCGCTAATGAAGTCAATCGCGCCCTTGGTCTGTAAAAATTCGGCACGCTGAAAGCCTTCGGGCAAGGTCACGCGCACAGTGGATTCAATCACGCGGGGGCCTGCAAAGCCAATCAGCGCCTTGGGCTCTGCAATCACGATGTCGCCCAGAAACGCAAAGCCCGCGCTCACGCCGCCCATGGTGGGGTCGGTCAGCACGCTAACGTAGGGCAGACCTTTTTTCGCCAAGCGGGTGAGGGACGCATTGGTTTTGGCCATTTGCATTAGTGACAGCAAGCCCTCTTGCATGCGCGCACCGCCAGTGGCGGTAAAGCAGATAAAGGGCACTTTTTGCTCAATGGCAGCTTCAACGCCGCGTACAAAGCGCTCGCCCACCACCGAGCCCATGCTGCCGCCCATGAATTCAAATTCGAAGCACGCGGCAATCACGCTGATGCCATGCACCGCACCACCCATGACGATCAATGCATCAGTCTCGCCGGTGTTTTCTAGGGCTTCTTTCAGACGCTCGGTGTATTTGCGGCTGTCTTTGAATTTGAGTGCATCCACTGGCAGCACTTCCTGCCCCAACTCAAAACGGCCTTCGTTGTCCAAAAATATATTGAGGCGTGCCCGGGCACCGATGCGGTGGTGGTGGCTGCAGGTGGGACAAACGTTCTGGTTTTGCTCCAGATCGTTCTTGTAGAGCACGGTTTCGCAGCTGGGGCACTTGATCCATAACCCCTCGGGAATGCTACGGCGCTCGGTGGGGTCGGTGTGCTGAATTTTGGGGGGTAGCAGTTTTTCTAGCCAGCTCATGTGCAAATCTCCAGTGCGATGTCCAACGGGCGCCCACTCCGGGTGGGCTTCTATCATGGGGCATTATCGGCCAAACATTGGCCAAATTCTGCTTACGCGTGGCGGGTCAGCCTTGGTCCATGGCGGAGCGAATTTCTTGCAGAAACTG
>JBEGPS010000233.1:0-8950 GCA_041181325.1 Pseudomonadota bacterium | reverse complement strand
AAGTGAAACACTGGATGGCGCGCTGATTGAACCCTTCAAAGACTTCTTGAAAAAACCGGAGTCTAGAAAATTCATTGTGCTGCACAAGCGCGGAAGCCACTGGCACTACCATGAGCGGTATCCGGTTTCGTTCCGAAAATTCACGCCAACGTGTGAAGGTGACACCCCACCCTACGCTTGTGCACAGGAAAGACTCATCAACGGGTATGACAACAGCATTCTTTACACCGACCACATCCTGACCGAGGTTATCCATGAACTTTCCGAGCGCAATGCATTGCTGCTGTTCACCTCGGATCATGGACAGTCCCTTGGAGAAGACGGCTTCTATACGCACGGCTCGCCCGAACGACCAGAGCAAAGGCATATACCCATGGTCTGGTGGGCGTCGAAAATTTTTCAGCAGCAACACCCTGAAATCCTGCCTGCATTGGCATCCCGGCGAGACTTACAAGTCTCTCATGACCATGTATTTCATAGCTTACTGGGTTGCTCTGGACTGCATGGAAAACTGTTGGATGAGAAACTCAATCTCTGTTCTTACAAATAGAAGCTAGCTCGCTACTTGTTGTTCCACTCGGTACCCATGTTGTTATCTGTAATGACTCGCGCCCGAGCAGTGCGAGTCAAAATGTGGGACCGACTTTCAACGCTGTTCCATTCGTCACCGTCTTCCGGATCCCAGTACAGAAATCTCTGACGCGCTTGGGCAAACGCTGCCCGATCTGCGTCTCGCTGCAGATTCAAGACTGGCATACCGCGTATGTAGTACCGCTTCATTATGTTCTCCCATTGCGCCAGATCCAGCTTGATGGGAGACATTGACGCCAGCACCATGTTGGAATACCGGATGGAATGGGGAAATACGGTTGCCGCGGTGCGATGCACCTCCGCAGATGAAGTCGCGTTGTAATAGATCAGTCCGCCAGGAGCCAAGAATGGTTGTGCAATGTGAAGAAAATCGGTTGACAAAATCGAGCTGGCATTCGCGCGCCAATTCCATGTCGTATTCATCACAATCAAATCAAACTGCTCTAAGGGGTTCCCTTGTGCGGTTCGTTGCCTGGCAAGTAGCCATCGACGTCCATCGTCAATATCAATCTTTACCTTGGGATGCGTCAATACTCCGGCTACCGTAGGGTAATTTGAGATGGCTTTCAAATAGCCCGAATTAATTTCCACTACTTGTAGGGATTCAACGTCTGGGTGGTCGGCTACGATCTGTGCCCACGAGCCAGATGCAAGTCCAATCATTAAGACTTTGCGCGGCTTGGCGTGGAATGCAGAAATTGCAAATGCCCGATGAACACCGTTGTTGTCGTCGACAAAGCTGGTGTTGACTTTACCGTCGTACGCGCCACTTCCATATACGGTACCTGACTGTGTGATTGACACAATGCCGCTGCGTGTTTCATGGTTGATCGCGAAAGGCTCCGATTGCACGTATCCAGCGCCATACAGTAGGCGCTCATGAACTTGAGAATACAAATGGGGTGCGGTTACGGCCAGAATCAAGGCGGCACAGAGCAACAAGATGTTGTAGCCCCATACATTGCGGGTTGATCCAGGTAACCACTGTCGAGTCACTGTACGAATACAGACAACACACAACAGGCCAAGAAGTGCGATCGTAGTAGCGATCTGAACTAAGTTGAGAATTTCCATCAAGACAAAGCCGGTGGCAAGAGACCCTGCCACTGCACCAGCGATATTGGCTGCATACAGTCTACTCAAACCGTGTCCGGCATTTTGGTCTGCAGGCACCGCGATATGCGCTAGCAGTGGCAACATCGCACCCCAACTCGCAGCTCCCAGAGTCACGACCATATAGAACTGGTGGTAGTTCGCGAAGCTGGCTGAATAGGACATCGCCGGAACAATAAGAAAGCCGAGAAATGTCGCGAACATTGTCAGACCTGACAGCCATCGCGCCAAGGCCTGACGCTCCTTTCGCGATTCCATCGAATACTGGTCCGCCAAACGCTCTGCAGCCCACGAACCCAAGGCAATGCCAAGTAAGAAGCTGCCAATAACGTACGAAAAAATGGGAGCCCTACCTGCAGATGCAAATGAAAATATCCTGACCCAGATGATTTCAAGCGACAACGAAATGAACCCTACAAGGCCGGCCAGCACAGCCGCCCAACGCAATCCAAGTCGAGGGCCTAATTCATTGGCTTGATTGTCCAACTTAGCCGTATGCGAAACCGTCAAAACACTGCTTGGGCGCAGGGACATCCAAACCGCCAGAGTACCGACAAGCAGGTTCATACCTGCGGCCAACCAGACGACTCCCTGCTGCCCCAACCATCCCATCAGCACGTACCCAGCCAAGAAGCAGGCGCCTGCTGAGCCCAACGTGTTCACAAAATAGAGCACTCCAACAGAGCGTCCGACATTGGGTAGACGTTGCACGAGATAGGCCGTTAATACTGGCAGCGTTGAGCCCATCAGCATAGTTGGCAAAACCACCAGGCCAATCACCACCAATGAGGTTGTCAGCAAATTGGTACCAGCCGTCCACTGGCCGACTACATGAATACTGGCAATGGACACGAGTCCTAAGAGTCCGATTGCAAGCTCAATGAACGCAAATGTCCTAAGCAGATGCGCAGGAAACCGCCTAGACAAGGCACCACCAGCCAAACTGCCAAGTCCTAGGCCAAGCATAAATGCAGCCACTACGACAGTGACCGACTCCACATTGCTGCCAAAGAGGGCGAACAAACTGCGCTGCCAGACCACTTGATACAACAACGCGGGAATGCCAGAAACAAAGAATAGAGGCGCTAAGAAACGAACGCTTTTCATGGCAATTGGTTCATTTGATGAATCAGCTATAGCTGTCTTCGAAGCACGAGGCAGCCATGTGGCACCATCCGGCGTGCTAGTCTACGGATTTAGCCGCCTTTCCGGGCACATATGAAAAAGGCACCACTTGGTGCCTTTTGATTCAGCGCCGGCCTTGGCATCTGCTACCAAGCAACCGACTATTTCTTCTTGCTTACACCCAGAAACTTTTTAACGTGTTCTACTGCGTGGAATGAGTAGTCATCTTCATCTTCGCTCTCGTGCTTGCCTTCTGACTTTTCGCCGTAATAACCAGATCCCTTAGGTGGAGTAACCGCAGTCGATCCAGAAGAACTGCCAAGTGGGATGGTTACACCAGAACTGGCTGTCGAAGCTGCTTGTGCGTTTGCATCACTTGCACCCACTCCCACAAGGTAACCAAACATGGCTAACACTACCGGTGCCGAAACTGCGAGCCAAGTGCTTTTTTTCGCGCTCATGAATACTCCAGATAAATCAAAATATTATTGCATGCGATTCTGAAAAAAATTGCTTGAAGTAAATGAATCTTCTCTTTTGCTCACATATTTAGACTTGCCTACATAAATTCAGCGCATTTAAGCTGGTCTATTGCTTGGGAAGGTCCGCATAAGTCAGCCTTCTGGCGTGTACAGACATTAATTGCCGATGAAACAAAAGAGCTTTGCCACCACCGGAATCGAGTTGATTACCAAGAGAACGCGCAAGCGCGAATTTCTCGACGAAATGAATCTGGTTGTGCCGTGGGCAGAGTTGGTTGCGCTGATTGAGCCGCACAGACCTTCGGGCAAGACGGGTCGCCCGCCGTTTGCAGTAGCTACTATGCTGCGCATCCATTTCATGCAGCAGTGGTTTGGCCTGTCTGACCCGGCCATGGAAGAGGCACTGCACGACGTTCCGCTGTACTGCGAATTCGCCCACCTGGACCCCGGCATGGGTCGATTGCCCGACGAGAGCACCATCCTGCGGTTTAGACACCTGCTCGAAGAGAACAACCTCAGCCTGCAGTTGCTGGCCACGATAAACGCCACTTTGGCTACCAAAGGCTTGATGCTCAAGACCGGCACCGTGGTGGACGCCACACTGATTGCTGCGCCCAGCTCCACCAAGAACAGCACAGGGGAGCGCGATCCCGAGATACACCAGAGCAAGAAGGGCAACCAATGGCACTTCGCTATGCAGGCGCACATTGGTGTGGATGCGGATTCCGGCTTGGTACACACCGTCATCGGCACGTCCGCCAATGTCCATGACGTCACCCAAGGACATGGTCTGCTGCACGGAGAAGAATCTGTTGTGTTCGCCGATGCGGGGTATCAGGGCGTGACCAAGCTAGACGAGGCCACAGGTGTGGACTGGCATGTGGCCATGCGCCCTGGCAAGCGCGAGGCACTGGATAAGAATTCGCCTTGGGGCAACTTGCTGGACAAGGCTGAGCAGATGAAGGACAGCGTGCGTGCCAAGGTGGAGCATCCGTTCAGAGTCATCAAGTGCCAGTTCGGATTCACCAAGGTACGCTACAAAGGGCTGGCTAAGAACACGGCGCAACTAGTGACGCTGTTTGCGCTGAGCAATTTGTGGATGATGCGTAGACATTTGATAGGAGCACCGGGATGAGTGCGCCTGCGGTGCAGGCAAGTGCCCGACATGCGCCTGAAAGGGGGTCAAATCAGAGCAAATATGCTCAGGATTTCGCTGAAATATCGATCGCTCTTTCATTGGGTGAACTTTTAACCTTCAACTCACGCTGCGGCGGGGGTTGTGCAGACCTTCCTTAGCTGATTACCTTGGCCGCCCGCCTTCCTTGAAATAGCGAAGTCTGCCCGCATGTGCGGAATCTACTTTTTCACCTACAGGCCTCTCCCATGCTGTTCAATCCCCTTCAAGTTGGCGCGCTCACGCTGCCTAACCGCGTCATCCTCGCACCACTGACCCGCACCCGTGCGGGCATGGAGCACATGCCCAACGACCTGATGGCCGAGTACTACGCGCAGCGCGCCAGCGGTGGCTTGTTGATTACCGAATGCACCATGGTGGCCGAGGGCACTTCGGCTTTTGTCGCGGAGCCCGGCGTGTACTCTGCCGCGCAAATAGAAGGCTGGAAAAAAACCACCGCTGCAGTGCACGCCAAAGGCGGGCGCATATTCATGCAAATTTGGCACGCAGGCCGCGCAGCCCACCCCAATAGCAACGGCGGCCAGGGCAGTGTTTCCAGCTGCGCCACCGCCATCGAGGGCGAGATTCAAACGCCCTCTGGCAAGGTACCCCAAGCAGTGCCGCACGCACTCAGCGCACCCGAGATAGCCGCCATCGTGGCCGCCTTTGCCCAAGGCGCCAAAAACGCCATTGCCGCAGGCTTTGACGGGGTAGAAGTGCACGGGGCCAATGGCTACCTGATTGACCAGTTTTTGCGCGACACCCCCAACCAGCGCACCGACGCCTACGGTGGTTCCCTGGACAACCGGGCCCGCTTTCTGTTTGAAGTGCTGACTGCCGTGAGCGCCGCCATTGGCTCCGAGCGCGTGGGCCTGCGCTTATCGCCCCTGAACAGCTTTAACAGCATGAAAGACAGCGATCCCGTGGGCCTGACCACCTACCTGGCCGACAAGCTCAATGCGTTCAACCTGGCCTACCTGCACCTGATGCGTGCCGACTTTTTTGGCGTGCAAAAGGCCGACGTAATGACCCCGGCCCGCGCCCACTACAAAGGCGTGCTGATTGGCAACATGGGCTACACCCCGGCTGAAGCCGAACAAGCAATCACCGAGGGCAAGGTGGACGCTGTGGCCTTTGGCACCGCATTCCTGGCCAACCCCGACCTGCCCGAGCGCATTCAAGCGGGTGCCCCGCTGAACACGCCCGACAGCAGCACCTTTTACACTCCAGGCGACAAGGGCTACACCGATTACCCTGTGCTGTAATCCGGGCTGGAGCTACTTTTTAATCAGCGGGGTGGCATATGGTGACTGTCGAATTTGCGGCCAGCCTGCGCCGTCACGTGGAATGCGCACCGCAAAGCGTGGCAGCGGGCAGCTTGCGAACCGCCCTGCACGCAGCACTGGCCGCTGCCCCGGAGTTGGCGCACTACGTGTTTGACGACCAAGGCAATATCCGTAAACATGTGGCTGTTTTTGTAAACAAGCACATGCTGGCAGACCGCACCCGGCTTGAACAACCGTTGGGCAACGGAGACAGCGTGTTGGTAATACAGGCACTGACAGGCGGGTAGCCAGCGCACCCGCTTTAATCCACTCCAAGGAGAAAGACCATGCAAACCCTGCTCGTAGCCAGCCGTAAAGGCCTGTTTGTGGTGCGTGGCCAAGGCACACAGTGGGGCATCACTGGCCACCACTTTGCAGGTGACCCGGTTACCCAGGTGATGGTAGACCCGCGCAATGGCCACTGGTATGCCGCACTGCGCATGGGGCACTTTGGTGTGAAGCTGCGCAAAAGTACGGACCAAGGCGCGAGCTGGACGGAAATTACATCGCCGACGTTTCCTCCCAAACCCGACAGTGGCCCCCTGGCCGCCGACACCACCCCTTGGAACGTAGAGCTGATCTGGAGCCTGGCGGCTGGCGGCGCAGACCAGCCCGGCACGCTGTGGGCCGGTTGCATGCCCGCGGGTTTGTTCAAGTCAGAAGATGGGGGGCAGAGCTGGACGCTGAACACCCCGCTATGGGAAGACCCACGCCGACTGGGTTGGTTTGGCGGTGGCAACGATTTTCCGGGCATGCATTCGGTCTTGGTGGACCCACGCAATGCACAGCACATCTCGGTCGCCATTTCTTGCGGCGGCGTGTGGCAAACCACCGATGGTGGCAAAACCTGGGCGCTCACGGCCGAAGGCATGGCCGCCGACTATCTGCCCCCAGGCAGCGCACAAGACCCCAACACCCAGGACCCCCACCGCATGGTGCAGTGCACAGCGCAGCCTGATGTGCTGTGGGTACAGCACCATTGCGGCCTGTACCGCTCGACAAACGGCGGACAGCTTTGGACCAGTATTGCTGCACCCGCACCGTCAGGCTTCGGGTTTGCGGTGGCCTGCGACCCTATCGACCCCCTGCGCGCCTGGTTTGTGCCCGCACAAGCCGACACGCACCGCTACGCAGTAGACGGCAAGATGGTTGTCAACCGCACCGATGACGGTGGCGCCACATTCAAAACCTTTGGCCGCGGTCTGCCCCAAGCCCACGCCTACCACCTGGTCTACCGGCACAGCCTGGAACTGGCCCCAGACCGCACCACACTGGCCATGTCGTCCACCACCGGCGGCCTGTGGATCAGCGCCGACGCGGGTGAGCAATGGCACTGTGTCTCCAAAGACCTGCCACCGGTTGCGGCCCTGGGATGGGCTTAGAGCCCCCATGACACCATTCACATTGCGCACAGTGAATGCCGATGTACACAGCGTACACACGGCTACCGGCGCACACATTGGCAACCTCAAGCGCGTGGGCGCGGTGTGGAAGTTCAAGGCCATTGGCTATGACGATGCAGGCCGCATAGAGCCCGGCGGTGGGCCGCTCACCCACTTGCACAACACACCACTGGCCGCGCCCGACGAGGCCGAATTGAACGCCAAACTGGCCACATTCGCGATAAGGTAACCTCGCCGCTCGACATAAACGTACAACGTACGCAATCCACAAGGAAAACACCATGAAAAAGCTCAACGTCACGATCAAGTTGGAAATGTCCGTTCCCGACGAATGGGAGCTTGCCAACACGTCCGAGGGCTCTCCCGTGTTGAAACTTCCCAATGGGCAGTTCATGGACATCGCTATCGAGCCGCTGTTTGCCACCAACCCCGAAGAGACCTGGAGCAGCACAGACGACGAAGACACGCTCAACGACATCCTCGATATGGTGGAAAGTGAAGATGTGGTTTACGAATTTGTAACCCACTAAGTTTGCTGAATCTGGGCTCGGGGGCTTGCGAAAGCGAATTCAGCCCCTCAGATACGAAGGCTGCTAACCCCTAGCGGCCTTTTTATTTGCAGGAAAACCATGTCTGATTTGTTGAAGAAGCTGGAATGGCGCTACGCCACCAAAAAGATGAACCCCGCCAAATCGGTTCCCCAAGAAAAAGTGGAGCGCATTCTGGAAGCCGCGCGCTTGGCCCCCACTTCCAGCGGGCTGCAGCCGTTTGAGATCATTGTGATTACCAACAAAGACGTGCGCGAGCAAATCAAACCCAAAGCCTGGGGCCAAAACCAGATTACCGATGGCTCACACCTGCTGGTGTTTGCCGCTTGGGACAACTACACCCCAGAGCGCATCAACGCTATGTTTGACATGACCAACGCCCAGCGCGGCGGCACCAACGAAGGCTGGGAAAACTACCGCAAGCTATTGCTCAGCACCTACCCACCGCGCGACGCCCAGGTGAACTTTGAACACGCTGCACGCCAAGCCTATATTGGCCTGGGCGCTGCGCTGATTGCTGCTGCGTTTGAAGAAGTGGACGCCACGCCCATGGAAGGTTTCGACCCCAAAGCGCTGGACGATATTTTGAACCTCAACGCACGCGGCCTGCGCAGCGTAGCCATCGTTCCGCTGGGCTACCGTGAAGAGTCTGGCGACTGGCTGGTGAACCTGAAAAAAGTGCGCCGCCCACGCGAGCAGTTCATCACAGAAGTAAAGTAAATCGCAAAGTTACGAACACCTTGAGCCAGCCCGACCACAGCCCCTCTGCCGAACGCAACAAGCACCCCATTTTGGAAGTGCTGCGCAAGTTGCTGCCCCCCACGGGCTCAGCGCTGGAAATTGCGTCCGGCACGGGCCAGCATGTGCAATGGTTTGCCAAAGCCATGCCACTGTGGTCATGGCAGCCCACCGAAGTGCACCGTGGCGCGCTGTACAACATTGAAGTGCGCGTGGCCGAGGCCGAGCTCGGCAACGTGCTGGAGGCCGCACAGCTCAATGTGTGCACCGAGCCCTGGTTTGCAGACGCGGCCCTGAACGCCAGTTTCGACATGGTGCTGTGCATCAACATGCTGCACATTGCGCCTTGGGATGCGTGCCCGGCGCTGATGCGTGGTGCGGCCAAATACCTAAAAACCGGTGGCAAGTTGGTCACCTACGGCCCCTACTTTGAGGCAGATGTACAGCCCAC
>JBEGPS010000232.1:0-4266 GCA_041181325.1 Pseudomonadota bacterium | reverse complement strand
AACATCTGGACATCGAAAAAGCCGCGCAGGACCATTGGGCGCAACCGCTGTGGAAGGGCCAAAACGCCTACCGCGTGACCGAAGACGCTTCCAAGAAGAAGTTTTACGCCTGCTCCATGCTGCCCTACCCCAGCGGCAAGCTGCACATGGGACATGTGCGCAACTACACCATCAACGACATGCTCACGCGCTACCTGCGCATGAACGGTTACAACGTGCTCATGCCAATGGGCTGGGACGCGTTTGGCCTGCCTGCTGAAAATGCTGCGCTCAAGAACAAAGTGCCGCCCGCCAAGTGGACCAACGAGAACATTGCCTACATGAAGGGTCAGATGCAGGCCATGGGTCTGGCCATCGACTGGAGCCGCGAAGTGGCCACCTGCGATCCTCAGTACTACAAATGGAACCAGTGGTTGTTCCTGAAGATGCTGGAGCGTGGCATTGCCTACCGTAAGACCCAGGTGGTGAACTGGGACCCGGTCGACCAAACCGTGTTGGCCAACGAGCAGGTGATTGATGGCAAAGGCTGGCGCACCGGGGCTATCGTAGAAAAACGCGAGATACCTGGTTACTACCTCAAGATCACCGATTACGCGCAAGAGCTGCTGGGCCAGGTGCAAACCGGCCTGCCAGGCTGGCCTGAGCGCGTGAAGTTGATGCAAGAAAACTGGATTGGCAAGAGCGAAGGCGTGCGCTTTGCGTTCACCCACGACATCCGCGATGGCAAAGGCGTGCTGGTCGGGGAATCCGTGGCTGCGTCCGAAGGAGAGTCGGGCCGTATGTACGTGTTCACCACCCGACCCGACACCATCATGGGTGTGACGTTTTGTGCGGTAGCTCCCGAGCATCCGTTGGCTATGCACGCGGCGTTCATGAACCCAAGTTTGGCGGCCTTTATCGAAGAATGCAAAACTGGCGGCACGACGGAAGCAGAGTTAGCCGTGAAAGAAAAGCTGGGCATGGACACCGGCTTGCAAGTTACGCATCCGCTCACTGGCGCGCAGGTGCCGGTTTGGGTGGGCAACTACGTGCTGATGGGTTACGGTGATGGCGCCGTCATGGGCGTGCCTGCGCACGACGAGCGCGACTTCGCGTTTGCCCAAAAGTACAACTTGTCCATCAACGATGTGGTGCATATCGACGGCTTGACCTACGACCACGCGCAGTGGCAAGACTGGTACGCAGACAAACAGCGTGGCGTAACGGTCAACTCTGATGTGTACAGCGGCCTGAGCTACAAAGAGGCAGTCAATGCGGTTGCGCAGGCCCTGGCCGCAAAAGGCCTGGGTGAGAAAAAAACCACCTGGCGCCTGCGCGATTGGGGTGTGAGCCGCCAGCGCTACTGGGGCACGCCCATTCCCATCATCCACTGCGCCGAACACGGTGCGGTGCCGGTGCCCGAGAAAGACCTGCCTGTGGTGCTGCCATTGGATTGCGTGCCCGATGGTTCCGGCAACCCTTTGCACAAGCACGAAGGTTTTCACGCCGGTGTGGTGTGCCCGGTGTGCGGTAAACCCGCCCGCCGTGAGACCGACACCATGGACACGTTCGTGGATTCGTCTTGGTACTTCATGCGCTACTGCGACCCGCACACCAGCGAGGCCATGGTGGCCGGTGGCACCGACTACTGGATGCGCGACCAGACCAAAGCCACCGGTGGCAGCGGCATGGACCAGTACATCGGCGGTATTGAACACGCTATTCTGCACCTGTTGTACGCCCGCTTCTGGACCAAGGTGATGCGCGATCTGGGGCTGGTCAAGGTGGACGAGCCCTTTACCAAACTGCTCACACAGGGCATGGTGCTCAACCACATCTACAGCCGCCGCACCGGCAAGGGCGGCAAAGAGTATTTCTGGCCACACGACCTAGAGAACGTGCAAGACGCGGCAGGCAAAGTAGTGGGTGCCAAGCTCATCAAAGCCGTGGACAGCGCCGATGGTTTGTTGCCGGTGGGCACAGCTATCGACTACGAGGGCGTGGGCACCATGTCCAAGTCCAAAAACAATGGCGTGGACCCGCAGGAACTGATCGCCAAGTACGGCGCAGACACCGCCCGCATTTACACCATGTTCACCGCGCCACCCGAGGCCACGCTGGAGTGGAACGACGCGGCGGTAGAAGGCAGCTACCGCTTTTTGCGCCGGGTGTGGAACTTCGGCGTCAAACTGTCTGCTATGGATTCTGCAGCTGCTCACGCAATTTTGGCGGGGGCTACAAGCCTAAAAGACGTTAAATTTGGCAAAGAAGCCAAGGCCTTGCGCTTGGAAATGCACAGCGTGCTCAAGCAGGTGGACTACGACTACCAGCGCATGCAATACAACACCGTGGTGTCCGGCACCATGAAGATGATCAACGCCCTGGAAGACTTCAAGGCGCTGGACAGTGAAGGCGGTCAGGTGGCGTTGATCGAAGGCTTTGGCATCTTGCTGCGCTGCCTGTACCCCGCTACGCCCCATTTGGCTCACGGCTTGTGGTCCGAGCTGGGTTATGCCAACCAGCTGGGCGATTTGCTGGATGCACCGTGGCCGCAAGTGGATGCATCTGCATTGCAGAAAGACGAGATCGAGCTGGTGCTGCAAATCAACGGCAAGCTGCGGGGCGCAGTGGTCGTGCCCGCCAGCGCTTCCAAAGAAGCCATCGAAGCCGCTGCGTTGGCCTGCGACACTTTCGTTAACTTTGCAGCGGGTGCGCCCGCCAAGAAGGTGATTGTGGTGCCCGGCCGCTTGGTCAACATCGTCATCTGAGGCTTGTGATGCGTCGCACCCTGCTTATCGCGTTGGTGGCTTCTGCAGCCCTGGTGGGCTGCGGCTTCAAGCTGCGCAGCAGCCAAGCGTTTGCCTTCCAAACGGCTGCAGTCACGCCCGAAAACAGCGGCGGTGTGGCAGGCGAGCTGACGCGTTACTTGGGTGATGCCATTCGCCCGGTAGCACCGGGCGCGGGCGGTGAAGCGCCGCAGGTCATCGTGGATATTTTGCAAGAGCTGCGCGAAAAAACCGTGGTGGGTGTGAACGCATCCGGCCAGGTGCGCGAGTTTCAGTTGCGCATCAAGGTGAAGTTTCGGCTGCGCACACCGCAGGGCCTAGATCTGATTGCCCCGACCGAAATCACGCAGCAGCGCGACATCAGTTTTAGCGAATCCGCTGTGCTGGCCAAAGAGACCGAAGAAGCGCTGCTCTACCGCGACATGCAAAGCGACATCGTGCAGCAGCTGTTGCGCCGCATTGCTGCAGTCAAAAGCCTGATGCCTTAAGCTCATCATGCAAATTAGCGCGGCCCAGCTCACTAACCACCTGCAGCGTGGGCTCAAGAGCCTGTACACACTGCACGGTGATGAGCCGCTGTTGCAACAAGAGGCACTAGACACCATCCGCATGCAAGCGCGGGCGCAGGGTTATACCGAACGCATCTCGCACACCGTAGCCGGGGCGCATTTTGACTGGAGCGAGGTGCTGGCTTCGGGCGGCAGCTTGAGTCTGTTTGCGGACAAGCAGATTGTCGAAATTCGCATCCCCAGTGGCAAGCCCGGCAAAGACGGCAGCGTGGCATTGCAGCAACTGGCGCAAGCCGCGCAGAACAACGATTCGCTGCTGACCATCGTGATGCTGCCGCGCCTGGACAAGATGACCAAGTCCAGCGCGTGGTTTGCGGCACTGGAGAGTTTTGGCGTTACGTTGCAGGTTGAGCCGGTGGAGCGCAGCGCGCTGCCCGCCTGGATTGCCCAGCGCCTGGGCGTGCAGGGCCAGCGGGTTGATGCGGGTGAAGAAGGCCAGCGCACGCTGCAGTTTTTTGCCGACCGAGTAGAGGGCAACCTGCTGGCGGCACACCAAGAGATCCAAAAACTGGACCTGCTCTTTCCTGCAGATACAGTAGCTGGCACGGGCGGCGTACTGACGTTTGCCCAGGTCGAAAACGCGGTATTGAACGTGGCACGCTACGACGTGTTCAAACTCTCTGAGGCGGTGCTTGCCGGACAAGCCTTGCGCGTGCAGCGTATGCTCGATGGCCTGCAAGCCGAAGGAGAAGCCGAAGTGCTGGTGCACTACACGCTGGCCGAAGACATACGCGCTTTGAAGCGCGTGAAAGATGCCATGGGCCAAGGCCGCCCCCTTCCCATGGCCCTGCGCGAAAACCGCATTTGGGGTCCCAAAGAACGCCTATTCGAGCGCGTATTGCCCAAACTCAGTGACGCGACTTTGGCTGAGCTGCTGCAAAGTGCCCATGTGGTGGACGGCATTGTCAAAGGCCTCAAACAACCCGATTGGC
>JBEGPS010000231.1:0-8604 GCA_041181325.1 Pseudomonadota bacterium | reverse complement strand
ACCTCGATGCTGCCCACCTCGTGGCTGATGCCGTGGGCGATAGCGGGGTTGATGGTGTACTTGGCGATGTAGCGTTTGGCGCGGAAGTTGTCGTTGCGCACTGAATCTTCAGGAAGACTGCCGCGCTGCGCCTTCATCTTGTCTGCGGTCTGCCAGGTGCGGATGATCACCTCGCCCACGCGGCCCATGGCCTGGCTGTCACTGCTCATCATGCTAATAGCGCCCAGGTCGTGCAGGATGTCCTCAGCCGCAATCGTTTCCTTGCGGATGCGGCTTTCGGCAAAAGCCAAATCTTCGGCAATGCCAGCGTCCAAGTGGTGGCAAACCATCAGCATGTCCACATGCTCGTCCAGCGTGTTGTGTGTGTACGGCATGGTGGGGTTGGTGGAACTGGGCAAAAAGTTGGCCTGGCCCACCACCTTGAGAATGTCAGGGGCGTGTCCGCCACCCGCACCCTCGGTGTGGAAGGCGCACAGGCCTCGGCCCTTGGTTGCGGCAATGGTGTTTTCTACAAAGCCGGATTCATTGAGCGTGTCGGAGTGGATGGCGACCTGCACGTCGGTCTCGTCCGCCACATCAAGGCAGTTGCTAATCGCAGCGGGCGTAGTGCCCCAGTCTTCGTGCAGCTTGAGGCCGATGACGCCCGCGTTCACTTGCTCATGCAGCGCTGCGGGCAAAGACGCATTGCCCTTGCCCAAAAACCCCAAGTTCATGGGGAATGCATCCGCCGCTTGCAGCATGCGCTCGATGTTCCACGGCCCTGGCGTGCAGGTGGTGGCAAAGGTGCCGGTGGCCGGGCCGGTGCCGCCACCCAGCATGGTGGTCACGCCACTGGCCAGTGCTTCCTCAATCTGCTGCGGGCAGATGAAATGGATGTGGCTGTCGATGCCGCCCGCGGTGACGATATTGCCCTCGCAGCTGATGACTTCTGTGCCCGGGCCGATGATGATGTCCACGCCGGGCTGGGTGTCGGGGTTGCCCGCCTTGCCAATGGCCACAATGCGCCCGCCCTTTAAGCCAATATCGGCCTTGACGATGCCCCAGTGGTCCAGGATCAGCGCGTTGGTCATCACGCAGTCCACCGCACCTTCAGCCCGTGTGCGTTGCGATTGCGCCATGCCGTCGCGGATGGTTTTGCCACCGCCGAACTTCACCTCTTCGCCGTAAGCGCCTGCTGCAAGCGTGTAGTCTTTTTCGACTTCAACAATGATGCCGGTGTCGGCCAGGCGTACGCGGTCGCCCGTAGTGGGGCCGAAGATTTCCGCGTAGGCGCGGCGTCCAATGGTTGCCATATCAGAGTTTCCCTTGCACTAAACCACGAAAGCCAAACACGAGGCGGTCGCCAGATAGATCCACCAGTTCCACTGTGCGCTGCTGCCCAGGCTCAAAGCGCACGGCTGAGCCGGATGCGATGTTCAGGCGCATGCCTTGGGCTACGGCACGCTCGAACCCCAGAGCGCCATTGGTCTCGGCAAAGTGGTAGTGGCTACCGACCTGTATTGGGCGGTCTGACTGGTTTTGCACTACCAGCGTGACCGTGCGACGGCCGGTGTTGAGGGCGTGTTCGCCCTCGTCTGTAAAAATTTCTCCGGGAGTCATGGTGCCTTCTTTCAGACGAGTTGCAACAGCAAGGCAACGCCAGAGCTTGCCACGGCAGCTCCGGTAGCGCGGGTTGCCCATACGGGGGTTGCGCGCAGCGTCCAGCCCAGTGCAACACCTGTCAGGTGCAGCGCAATGGTGGTGATGAACATGCCAGCGATGGCGGCCACGGCATCACCCCCTACGCCATTGATTGCGGCCAGCTCCGCCCCGTGAGCCAGCCCATGAAACATCGCAAAGCCGCCTACCAACGCCATGGAGGCCGCCACGCCCATGCCACGGCGCGTTAGCACCAGCAGGCCCAGCGCCAACACAGATGCGGCCACCATGGGTTCGACCACCCCAGAGCCCACCCCTTGCAGGCCGAGCAGCGCCCCCAGCACCAGCATGTTGGCAAATGCCAATGGCCCCCAAAGCAGGGCTGGCCCAGCGCGGCGCGCGGACACTGCACTCCAGATACCCACCGCCAGCATGGCCAGCAAATGGTCCACGCCGCCCAAGGGGTGCAGCAGGCCGGTCATAAAACTGCTGTGGCTGTGTAATTCATTGCCAATATGGGCGCTAGCCCCCGTGGATAATGCGTAAGCAGCTATAAAAATGAGAGCGGATTTGTTGAGGATTCGCATGGACGGTCTCCTGAAATATCAATAGCGATGGGCGTTTAAATGATCGGTTGGTGCACGGTGACCAGCTTGGTGCCGTCCGGGAAGGTGGCTTCCACCTGAATGTCGGGAATCATCTCGGCAATGCCGTCCATCACGTCGGCGCGCGTCAGCACGGCGCGGCCCTCGCTCATCAGTTGGGCTACGGTTTTGCCGTCGCGTGCGCCTTCCATCACGGCGGCACTGATGAGTGCAATGGCTTCAGGGTAGTTGAGCTTCAAGCCACGGGCTTTGCGCCGTTCGGCCAATAGACCGGCGGTGAAGATGAGAAGCTTGTCTTTTTCGCGGGGTGTCAATTCCATGGCGGGTGTCTCCGGTCACTGAGGATAGGCTCTATGTATGGCTATATCTTAAGCAAGCCTCGTGCCCTGCGGACGGTTGTACGCCAAAGGCCGCACTGCGGTGGCATGGAAACTGCACCCAACCTGAGGGTGTCCATAAACCTTGACCCGACCCCATTACCGCTTTTGCCGCCAGCGCCGGCCCAGCGGGTGGTCAAAATTCGCCGTGACTACAACAACTGGGTGGCCAGCGAAACCATGGAAGATTACGCACTGCGCTTTGCGCCGCAGCGGTTTCGCAAGTGGTCGGAGTGGCGGGTGGCCAACACCGCGTTTGGCGCTTCGTCGTTTTTGATTCTGGAAGCCGTGGGTGCCACGTTGCTGGTGCAGTACGGTTTTGTGAACGCGTTCTGGGCCATTTTGGTCACAGGCCTGGTTATTTTTATGGCGGGTCTGCCCATCAGCATTTACGCCGCGCGCTACGGTGTGGATATGGATTTACTGACCCGTGGCGCGGGCTTTGGCTACATCGGCTCGACGCTGACGTCGCTGATTTACGCCTCGTTCACCTTTATATTTTTTGCACTAGAGGCTGCCGTGATGGCCTACGCCCTGGAGCTGGCGCTGGATATTCCGCCCACCTGGGGCTACTTGATTTGCGCCTTGGTAGTGGTGCCTTTGGTAACGCACGGTGTGTCGACCATCAGCCGCCTGCAGATGTGGACACAACCCCTGTGGTTGGTGATGTTAATAGTGCCCTTTGGCTTTGTTTTGGTGCGCGATCCATCGGCCTTTGCTGGCATAACGCACTATGTTGGCAGCCAAAGTACAGGTGAAGGATTTAGTTTGCACTTGTTTGGTGCTGCGTTAACGGTTGGCATTGCACTAATTACCCAAATGGGCGAGCAAGCGGACTATTTGCGGTTTATGCCCCGCCACACTGCAGCCACCCACACGCGCTGGTGGGGTGGGGTGCTGGCAGGTGGACCGGGGTGGGTTGTGCTGGGTGTTATCAAAATGCTGGGGGGTGCTTACTTGGCGTACCTGGCTATTAGCCACAGTGTGCCTACCGATCGCGCGGTAGACCCCAACCAAATGTATTTGGCCGCATACGAATACGTCTTCCCCGCAATGGGCTGGGCCGTAGCGGCTACTGCGGTGTTTGTGGTGCTGTCACAGCTCAAGATCAACGTGACCAACGCTTATGCCGGCTCACTGGCGTGGAGCAATTTTTTCTCGCGCCTGACGCACAGCCACCCTGGGCGGGTGGTGTGGGTGGTGTTCAACACCCTGATTGCGCTGATGCTGATGGAGATGAATGTGTTTCAGGCCCTGGGTGACGTGCTGGGCCTGTATTCCAATATCGCCATTGCCTGGATCATGGCGGTGGTGGCCGATTTGGTGATTAACAAACCCTTGGGCCTGTCACCAAAGGGCATTGAATTCAAGCGTGCCTATTTGTATGACATCAACCCGGTGGGGGTGGGGGCCATGGCGCTGGCATCGGCTTTGTCTATCTCGGCTTATTTTGGGGTGTTTGGCCCACTGGCGCAGGCCTTTTCTGCTGTGGTGGCCATGGTGACGGCGCTCGTTGTAGCGCCTGTGATTGCGTGGGCTACGGGCGGGCGCTATTACATTGCCAGAGACGGCAGTTTAGATGCTGTAGTGCCAGCCGATGGCGCTGCTCCGCAGGTGCAACGGTGCGTGATTTGCGAACGCGAATACGAAGGTCCCGACATGGCCCACTGCCCCGCTTACCGGGGTGCTATTTGCTCCCTGTGTTGTACGCTGGATGCGCGCTGCGGCGACGTGTGCAAACCGCACGCCAGTCTGGCCAGCCAGTGGTCGGCTACTTTGCGCTGGCTCATGCCCCGGCGGGTCTGGCCGTTTTTAGACACCGGGGTGGGACACTTCATTTTGCTGATGCTGGTGATCGTGCCTTTGTTGATCACCGTGTTTGCCATGGTGTACCGGCAAGAGTTGTCGGTGTTGCCAGACATGGCCAGCGAGCAGCGCGCCTTGGGCCTTGCACTGCGGTCTGGCTTTAGCAAGGCGTTTGCAGGGCTGCTGGTGCTGTCTGGCATCGTGGCGTGGTGGCTGGTGCTGGCGCATAAAAGTCGCCAGGTGGCGCAAGAAGAGTCCAACCGGCAAACCCACTTGCTGCTGCGCGAGATCGACCTGCACCACCAAACCGACCAAGCCCTGCAAGAAGCCCGCAAACAGGCCGACCGTGCCAACCAGGCCAAAAGCCGCTACATCAGCGCTATCAGTCACGAACTGCGCACGCCACTCAACAGCATTTTGGGTTATGCCCAATTGATGGGCGAAGACGCTGCGATTCCTCCACACCGCAAGCAGGCGGTGAGTGTGATCAAGCGCGGTGGCGAACATTTGCTGTCGTTGATTGAAGGTACTCTGGATATGGCGCAGATAGAGAGCGGCAAGCTCACGCTGCAGTTAAAGCCCATGGAGTTCGCCAGTGGCATGGCCGAGTGGGCCAGCATGTTTGAACTACAGGCTGCTGACAAGGGGCTGGCGTTTCATTACGAGGTGCAAGGAAGCTTGCCCGAATGGGTCCGCGCCGATGAAAAGCGGGTGCGGCAAATCATGTTTAACTTACTGGGTAACGCGATCAAGTTCACCCAATCGGGTAGCGTGACTTTGCGTTTGCGCTATGCGCGGGAAATGGCGAACCTGGAAGTGCACGACACCGGCCCCGGCATGTCTGCCGACGAGTTAGACCGCATTTTTGAGCCCTTTACCCGGGGCAGCACAGCCGCTGTGGGCACGGGCAGCACTGGCTCGGGCTTGGGGCTCACCATTGCCAAAATGCTGACCGATTTGATGGGCGGCGAGCTGATTGCCAGCAGTGTGCCGGGCCAAGGTTCGGTATTCGGAGTGCGTTTGTTTTTGCCGCAAATCCACAGCTTAGTGGGCGTGGCACCTGGAGTCTTCAAAGGTAGCCACCCGGTGCAGCGCAGGAACTACGCGGGTGCGAGGCGCAAGATTTTGGTGGTGGACAACGAGGAGGCAGACCGCGAATTGTTGGTCAGTTTGTTGGAGCCTATGCAGTTTGAGATGCGCACCGCGGCCAGTGGGCACGACGCGCTGGACTTGCTAGTGGCTGGAGTGCGGCCCGATGTGGTTTTCCTGGATCTCGCCATGCCGGGCATTGACGGTTGGGAAACACTGCGCCGCATGCAGGCCTTGGGTGGCGTACCACCCGCTGTGGCCATCGTCTCTGCCAACGCATTTGACCGTGGGCTTGAAAATACGCTGGGCATCTGCGGTGATGATTTTTTTGTAAAGCCGGTGCGCCATTCTGAACTGATCGATTGGTTGGAGCGTAAGTTGGGTTTGCAGTGGGTGGATGAGCGTGCTGTTGCCAAATCTGCGCTGGTCGCAGCGTGTCAGTCACCACCGGTGCACCCGCCCCGTCACGCTTTACTGGCGCTGCAAGAGCTGGTGCGCTTAGGTTTTTATCGGGGCATTGTGAACAACCTCGATGCACTGGCACTGGACCACCCTGAAAGCGCCCCCTTTACCCACATCATGCTGACGTTGGCACGACAGTACCAGTTTGAAGCCATGCTGATGTCCTTACAAAACCTGCTCGATGCCCCCCAAACCATTTGACACTACCGCCGCGCTGGATCGTGCCAACAGCGATGTGGTGCTGATCGTGGACGATGTGCCCGACAACTTGTCGGTACTGCACGACGCGCTGGACGAGTCGGGCTACACCGTGCTGATTGCCACTTCTGGCCAGTCAGCTCTGCAGCGCGCGGCACAGGCGTTACCCGATATCATTTTGTTGGACGCCATGATGCCTGGCATGGACGGTTTCGAAGTGGCTCGGCGATTGAAAGCTACGCCCCAAACGACGCATATTCCCATTATTTTTATGACCGGGTTGACCGAGTCAGAGTACCTGGTGGCGGCCCTTGAATCGGGTGGTGTGGACTATGTCACCAAGCCCATCAAGCCTAAAGAAGTGCTGGCCCGGATGGGCGTGCACTTGCAGGGTGCCCGCGAAAAGCGGCAAACCCGCAACGCGCTTGATGCCTTTGGCTACGCAACTATTGCGGTGCGTGTGGTCGATGGCAGCCTCATGTGGCAAACGCCATTGGCGCGTGATTTACTGGAACGTTATTGCGGCACGCGCGCCCCTGAGACGCCAGCGGTGGTGGTGGATTGGATGCGAAGCTGTTTGAAGCTAATCCATAACCCGGCTGAGCCTCCCAAATTGACGTTGGAACGTGGCGCTACCCGGCTTACGTTTCGGTTGCATCAACAAATTGGCGATGTGGATACTGATGGAGACTGGCTCATCGTGATGCGTGAGGTGTCAGATACTGCGGTGATCGAGGCTATGAGCCTCAGCTTTAAGTTAACTGCTAAAGAGGCCGAAGTGCTGTACTGGGTTGTCAAAGGTAAGACCAACAAAGATATCGGCGAAATTTTGGGCAGCAGCCCGATGACGGTGAAAAAGCACCTTGAGCGGGTGTTCATCAAACTTGGAGTAGAGACCCGAACCGCAGCAGCAGGCATGGCTATGGGGCGAATAAAGCAGTTGCAGCCCCAATTCAATGGCTAGTCTCTGCGACTTTGAGCGCTAATTTCAAACTTTATTGAGACCACCGCTCTTTTTTCATTCCTGAGACAATAGGGGTACACACTGTCTGTGCCCATGAATCTACAAGTCCCTGAATTACGTTCCTTTTTAGCTCGATGGAACGCCGATGACGCAAGCGTTGCTCGGGCAGTCGCTGCAATCAACCTCAACCGGATAATCTGGATTGCTCCTGTCGTTGCCCTACTTAATGCGTTGCACGCGTTAGCGTTTGGGTGGCAAATTGCGTTCAGAACCTTGGATGAGGTGGCTGGTAAATGGACGTGGTCTTTGTTGATTTTGCATTGCGCCATGGGTTTTAGCATGGGCGTGTTTGCAGTCATAGCGCGCCGATTGCCGCGCTCACAGCATTCTGCATGGGTGCACGTTTTGTCGATTGCACTTACTTGCCTCGGCATCGCATTTTCAGTATCTGTAGCTGCAGCAGACCAGTGGATTACACCAAGCATTGCCCCGTTTCTGCTGAGCTGTTTGATTATCAGCATCGCGTTTTATACGCGGCCAAAGTTCGCGGTGTTGATGTATGTGGGTGCATATTTTTGTTTCTTTTATGCAATCGGTTTAACGCAAGACAATGCCCAAGTGCTCTTGTCGAATCGACTCAATGGCTTTGCTGCATGCGTCATGGGGTTGACGTTGTCGGTCATGCTATGGCGCAATTTTTGCAAATTGGCTTTGCAACAAGCAGAGCTTGAAAAAGCCCATTTCGAGCTGCAAAACAAGCAGCGCGAGTTAGAGCGTTTGACGCGGGTTGACGGTCTCACAGGGCTCTTTAACCGCAACACATTCGTAGATTTAACCCGCCAAGAGCTAGACCGCGCGCAAAGGCAAGGCAGCCATACTGCGTTGTTGTTATTGGATTTAGATAATTTCAAACGCATAAATGACAGCTGGGGACATCCTGCTGGCGATGCGGTGCTGCGCAATGTTGCGAATATTGCCAGCAGCACGGTGCGAAGCACCGATATGGTGGGCCGCTTGGGAGGTGAAGAGTTCATTGTGCTGTTGCCTTCCACCTCGCTAGAGGCAGCCCGCAAACTAGCAGAAAAATTGCGCCAGCGCATCGAGGCCTCGCCCACAGTGTGGGAGTCATCCACACTGCCCGTGACTACAAGTATTGGTGTGTCAGGCACCACAGCCCTTGAGAAGCGCAATTTCGATAGCCTCTACACTGAATCTGACAAGGGGCTGTATTTGGCTAAAGCACGTGGCCGTAACCGCGTGATGCCGTAAACGGCCACGTTAAACGCGGTGGCATACGCCACTCGGCGTATTTCTAATGTTGCAGCGAATCCCTACTATTTGGGTGTCTGCAACGTATCTCTTCAAGTGGTGGTTGCAGCGAATTTTTGCCCACTCACCTCTTTGTTGGAGAAGTTACTATGCAACGCGCATCCTCTCGCCGATTTACCCTAAAGGCACTTACCGC
>JBEGPS010000230.1:0-9576 GCA_041181325.1 Pseudomonadota bacterium | reverse complement strand
CCGGCACACTCTGCAGAGTCGCTGGAAAGTTGGCGCATTTTTGGTGCATCCGGCGACGTCTTTTCACCAAAGCCGCCATGGCACGGACGGAACCACCCATGAAATCCAGCACACCTATTTTCAGACCGTGGAGCACATCCTCATTCGGTAACGACATCGAAATATGTTCCCTTGACTTGATGGCACTCGAACTGCACCTTGGGCTATGCCGATGCCCACAAGGCCCCATGTTTGTAATGCGTTGCGTTGCGCAATCTGTGCACGAATTCTTTGTTGCTCGCTTTGTCACAACACTGGTAATTGCAACCGTCATTGTTGGCCTTATCACTTGGGTGTTTTAGTGAAAGAGGCTACGTCACTACGCAGCCTGGTACCGGGAGCTCCCGAGTCGCTGTACACCTTGTTGGATAGCACCAGAGGTCCGCCGTCGCCGCCCATACGGTCAGAAATATTTGGCGCCAATCGGTTCGCCCAGCACGGGCGCAGCCTGGGTACCACCCACCGTGCATCGCGAATGTCATTGCGGGCAGCCACGTTTTTCCCACGGTTGGAGAACAACATGGCGGTGCTACACGAGGCACACCAATACATTGGCACGCAGGCTCGTACAGGCTATGACATCAGCCCGGCCGCTGAGTGGCTCTTGGACAACTTTCACACCATCGAAGCTCAGTTCAAAGAGATTCATGAAGGCCTACCACGCAGTTTCTTTCGAACCTTACCCATGCTGACCGATGCACCACTAGCGGGGTTACCCCGCATCTACGGGGTGGCGTGGGCTTTTGTTGCACACACCGACAGTGCATTCAATGAAGAAATGCTCGTCCAGTTCTTGCGGGCATACCAAGAAACTCGAGACCTCCGGCTTTGCGAAGTCTGGGCGCTTCCCACCACACTACGTGTGGTGTTGGTCGAAAATTTGCGAAGACTTGCTGAGCGTGTAGCAGCCAACAAGGCTGCGCGTGAGGTAGCCAACACCTGCTTCGACCGCATTGAGTCCTATGATCGCGACACATTAGATCAGCTACTCGCCCAACTTAATCGACGCGGCGTCGGCACTATTTTTCTAGCGCAAATGGCTCAGCGCATGCATGACCGCCGCACCACTGGCGACGAAAACAATCAAGCACTCATCAAATCGTGGCTCGACCTAAAAGCACCCGAACTAGGCACTATTCATGCCCAGCGGAATGTCGACCAAGCAGCGGATAACTTGAGCGTGAGCAACGCAGTGACTTCGCTGCGAGCGATAGGCGATGCCGACTGGACCGACCTAATCGGTCAATCCAGCGCATTGGTGTGCCTGTTGCTGACCAATCCTTTATTCGCAGCGGAGGACACCACTACCCGCGACCAAACGCTGCACACCATAGAAGACCTCAGTAAGCGCAGCAAACTGAGTGAACTCGATGTCGCAAAAGCGATGCTCGGGCTTATGAGTAGCTCAGGTGAGACCGGGGCTTGTGTAGGGCACTATTGGTTACACGGCCAAGGGCAGTCGCAATTGCGAATAGCACTAGGGCTTCACGGAGCAAGGCACGCCACATTGCAATTGCTGAGTCACAAGGCTACGCTGCCTCTGTACCTACTGGCACTGCTGGGATGTGTGTCTGTTTTGATGTGGCTCGTATTGCCGCACTCTGTCAAACAATACACCCCACTGTGGCCTCTGGTGGCATGTGCAATAGCCCTGCTGTTCCCAGCCTCTGAAGCGGCTGTTGCCTTGGTGAACCGCTTGATCAGTGAATCCAGAAGGCCACAACACCTGCCCCGACTGGCACTTATGGAGGGCATACCGCAAGCGCATCGCGTGATGGTTGTCGTCCCCTGCATCTTGAGCGGCCCGGATACCATCCACGAATTGGTGAATCGTCTCGAACTTCACTATCTGGCCAACCCCGAACAACAGGCCCAATTTGCCCTGCTGTCTGACTGGATCGATTCCAGCACTGCGCATGCCGCAAGCGACGCTGCGCGCCTTGGTTTGGCAGTGCAGCTCATCAACGAACTCAACACCCGCTACCCTGCAACACCTAGTGATGCAGTGGTGACGCAGCGCTTTATTGTTCTACACCGCGACAGAAAATTTTGCACCAGCGAACAGTGCTGGATGGGGTGGGAGCGCAAGCGGGGGAAACTCGAACAGCTCATCACAGCGCTGGCGACAAATACCCACACCGCATTCCTGCCACTTGGTGCCGCTTCGATGGTGGTTTCGGGCATTCGTTACATCGTCACACTTGACAGCGACACCCAACTCCCACCAGGGCGTTTACGCGAATTGGTAGGCGTAGCTGCACACCCCCATAACCAGCCCCAACTTAACGCACTCGGCAATACCGTTGTTAATGGCTACGCTATTTTGCAGCCACGTATTGTTACGCCATTGCCTGCGTCCTACCAGACCACCTGGTACCACTGGCTTTTTTCGGGTAAATGCGGCATTGATCCCTACAGCGCAGCCAGTTCCGAGATCTACCAGGACTTGTTTTCAGAAGGCAGCTTTACCGGCAAAGGGCTGCTGAACGTTCATGCTGTGCACGCCGTACTTTGCGGTCGGCTGCCAGAGAACCTGATACTGAGTCATGACCTGCTAGATGGTTCCATTGCGCGTTGTGCAGTGGTCACCGATGTCGCACTGATCGAAGAAGCCCCTTTTCATGCAGACGTGGCGTCGTCAAGGGCTCACCGGTGGATACGTGGCGACTGGCAGCTGCTGCCCCTGTTGGCCCAATTTGTATTTCATCCAAAAAAACTGGTTATTGGCAAGGTGAACCTGTGGAAGATGGTGGACAACCTGCGCCGATCATTGGTTGCTCCCATGTCACTGTTGCTACTGTGCTTGGTGCTCGCGGTACCCAGCATCTCACCGTGGTCCGCACTGGCGGTGGTTGTAGGTGCTTTTTTGGCAGGGCCGCTCATGGGAGCATTTGCAGGGTTGTCGCCACACCGCAATAAGGTGGCAAAGCGCCACTTCATTCACGAAGTCGGCATTGATATGCTGCGCGCCGTCTGTGGTGGCTTATGGCATATGGCGCAGCTGCTTGCGCAATCCATGCTGGCTATCGATGCCGTTACACGTGCCATGTATCGCATCAGCATCAGCCACAGGCGGCTACTGCAATGGACCACCGCAGCAACCGCCCAATCTCATGCACAAACAGGCTTTCCTGCACTGTTGCGCTTGCATTGGCGAGAACCTGCTGTGGCCGCTTTGGTACTTGGCATCTTGCTATGGCTACACACACCCTACCCCGCACTGGCCGCAATGCTTTGTCTGCTTTGGGCGAGCTCTCCCGTATGGACATGGTGGGCTAGCCGTGCCAACCCACCCCAACACACTTTGGCAGACGTCGACGCAGCCTATTTAGAGGGCATTGCGCGTGACGCCTGGCGACTCTTTGAGCGTTGCGTTATCGCGCAAGAAAATCACCTGCCACCCGACAACCTGCAATCCACCCCCACCGACATGGTGGCCCACAGAACATCGCCCACCAACATCGGCCTGTACCTGCTCAGCGTGGCCTGCGCCAGAGAGTTTGGATGGATTGGCACCCAAGACCTAATCAGTCGGCTTGAAAACACTCTCTCTACCCTGCATAGACTAGAGCGCCACCGGGGCCATTTTCTCAACTGGTACGACACCCAGACCATGGCGCCCCTCCTTCCAGCTTACGTCTCTACCGTTGACAGCGGCAATCTTTCGGGCCATCTGCTGACAGTGGCGCAAGCTTGTCTGGAGCTGGCTCTGGCACCCCTAAGTAACACAGCGTCGGCGCGCGCGTTGGCGGTGGCGCACGGTCGCGCGGCCTCATTGGCATCCCATCGATTAAGCCTGACGCCCAGGCAGCGCCTTGAGTTGCAATGGGCAATAGCAGACCACCGCGCTACACGCCGCTCGGCCGCGCTAGATGACCCACCCCAAAACACAACAGAAAGATTGCAGGCCTTGGCGCGGGCGTTCACCCAACTGGCGTGGGAGGCTGACTTTAGCTTCCTGTACCACCGCAAGCGGCATCTATTTCACATCGGATATCGCGTTGCAGAGCGGCAGCAAGATGCGGGCTTTTATGACCTACTGGCATCTGAGTCTCGTCTCACCAGCATTCTGGCGATCGCAAAGGGCGATATTTCAGTGCGTCATTGGGCGTCGCTTGGGCGTCCATTTTTTGCACGTGGCACCCAAGTGGGCCTGCGGTCTTGGACTGGCTCCATGTTTGAATATTTGATGCCCGGCCTGGTACTGGAAGAACCCATTGGCAGCGTGCTGCACGATGCCTGTGACTCGGCGGTGCGGGAACAAATCGCGTATGCAAAAGACCTAGGGGTTCCATGGGGAATATCGGAATCTGCCTACGCCGCAAATGACGACACCTTGGCCTACCAATATGCTCCTCAGGGCGTGCCTCGGCTGGCATTGCGCAGAACACCTATCGATGAACTCGTCATTGCGCCCTACGCCACGGCCCTTGCCACGATGGTGCAACCACAACAAGCTATTGACAACTTCCGGTTGATGGAGTCCTTGGGTGCACGGGGACGCTATGGGTTTAGCGAAGCACTGGACTACACGCCCTCACGCCGCTTGGGCAATGCACCCTTCAGTCTGGTGGAAACCAGTATGGCCCACCACCAGGGAATGAGCATCGTGGCACTGACCAATGTATTGCTTCAATCCGCAGCACAACGATGGGGCATGGCTAATGCACCGCTGCGGGCGGTTGCATCGCTCTTGCACGAGCGAATGCCACGCGAGGTATCACTGCTGGACTCCCCCACTAGTGACAGCCAACCACTGGTTCGCCAGAGACGCCATGCTCCCGGCATGCTGCGAGAAGTGGTGCCTGGCATAGCGGCAGTAGAGCCCACACACCTGCTCTCCAATGGCCGCTATACCGTTACGCTGCGTTCTAATGGTGCTGGCTACAGCCAGTGGGGGGCTACCGGGGTAACACGCCACCGCGACGACGCATTGCGTGACGAATACGGCAGCTTCTTTTTCATCCGGCGTCCACACCACGCCTACCCAGTCTCGCTAACCCAGCACCCTGCGCCTGACCCACAGGGCACTTACCACAGCATCTACCACGCTGACCGTGTGTGCCTGGATGCCACTTGGCCAGATCTTGAGTCGCAAGTCACGGTATGGGTAAGCCCTGAGGACGACATCGAATTGCGCTCAGTAGAACTGCGCAACCTGGGCGACGAAGAAATGCAAATTGAGTTGATGTCGTGCTTCGAAGTCACCCTGGCTGCCAACCGGGCCGACGAAGGTCACCCTGCTTTTTCCAATATGTTTGTGCAAGCCGCCTGGAACACAGAGCACCAAGCCTTGCTATTTCACCGCCAGCCCCGTCTGCAAACAGAAAGTCACGTGCAGGCGGCCCACTTTTTAGCCACCGCAGATTCCCGCATTGTTGAAATTCGCACCCAAACGGACCGTCAGCGCTGGCGGGGACGCAATCGCAGTGCGTCTCACATGTTGGCCCAATCAGATGCGCTACCCATCAATGCCAATGCGGCAGAAAACTCGCTCACCACCGGCCTAGACCCTCTGTGCGCGCTGGTAACCCAATTGCACATCGCCCCCAAGACGCACATCGTGCTCACGTTTGCAACCGCGATATCTGACAACGCGTCCATCCTGCACGCCATGATCGACAAGTACCGCCAAAGCAATAACGTAACGCGGGCTTCATTGATGTCGGCCACACTCACTGGCATACGCCTGCGCGCGCTTCGCATTCGCGCTGAAAACTTCGCTGCCATGCAACCGCTGACCACCGCGCTGGTGTTCAGTTTGACCCGGCCCCAAAAACAAACACGCGACCACACTGGCACACATCCCCAAACCAGCGACCGGCAACTGCTGTGGCGCTTTGGCATTTCAGGCGACAGGCCGTTGATATTGGTCTCAGCAGGCGTGCCCGAAGGTTTGGGTTTGCTGCGCTCTATGGCGCATGCGCTTCACCTGTGGTCCTGGAGTGGCATAGCCTGCGACTTGGTGGTGGTGAATTCTGAGCTGCAGTCCTATGCACAAACTCTGCAACGCGAAATTGCCGCGCTCAAAGAGCGCCATGCCAACGACACCCGGGGGCGCGTTGCCTCTGCAACAACGGCGTTCCATTTACTGAAAGCCGATGAACTATCGCCTGACGAACTCAACGCACTGAAACTGAACGCCAGTCTGCGGTTTCAGGCCGACGGTCGCCCGCTCACCCACCATGTGCAAGAGTGGCTTGACCAGCACGAGCTAGCCGCCCAAGAGCGTGACGCGGGCTCGGTAGCCATCGTCACACAAGGCATAACTGCACCCACCGCTGCAACAGCTCCTACTGGTCATTTCTCTGACGATGCACGCGAATTTTATTTTTCGATCAGCGAGACCACCCGGCCGCTACGGCCTTGGGTCAACGTGCTTTCCAACCCACAGTTTGGGGGGCAGGTTTCTGAGTGTGGCAGTGGCAACACCTGGGCCATCAATAGCCGTCTAAACCAACTCACGGCTTGGAAAAACGACCCGGTTGCCGATCCACCGTCAGAGTGGTTTCTGTTGCAAGACTGCAAAACCATGAAAACCTGGAGCATCACTGCCAACGCCTGGCAGGCAGAGCGCGCCATTTTCGAGGTGCTGCACGGACAAGGCTACACCACCATGCGCCACACCCATGAAGGGCTGTCAGTAAAGATTACCTGGTGCGTGGATGCTGTCAGCGCGGTCAAGCATATCCAAGTGTCTATCACCAACCTCGGCGCCAAGTCGATGTCATTGCGCCTGATTGGCATGGTGGAATGGATGATGGGCGGAAACCGCTCTGACCGCAGTACCGTGCTCACGGCATGCAGATTTACTGCGCTAGGCGAACCACCCCACCCCGTGCTGCTGTGCACCCAACGCGAAATGTCCGCCGGGTTTGGCGCAGGCACGGCCTTCTTTTGCATGGTGGGCCAAGGTTTGGGGCCTACCGACTGGACCTGCGACCGACGTGAATTTTTTGATGTATGCGGCTACCCCGTGGTGCCCGACCATTGGGGACAGCGCGCTGGCGTAGGGCTAGACCCCTGCGCAGCCCTGTCAACGCGCTTGGGTCTGGCACCCGGCGAAACGGCAGAGTGGGTGTTTTTATTGGGATATGCCGGTACTGCAGACGCAGCACTCAAGGCCGCTGCGCAGGCCGCTACAACGCTGCCAGGCAATCGACTGAAAGAGGTCAAAGCGCGCTGGGATGCCATTTTGGGCGCGACGGTAGTCAAAACACCTGACCCCCTGTTAGATGCGATGGTCAACCGCTGGCTGCTGTACCAAACCGTCACGTGTCGCATGTGGGCAAAAGCAGGTTTTTACCAGGCCGGTGGAGCCACCGGCTTTCGCGACCAACTGCAAGACGCCATGGCATTGGTGTGGGCGGCGCCCGATGTACTGCGGGACCAAATTACCCTTGCAGCATCGCGCCAATTTGCGCAGGGCGATGTGCAGCACTGGTGGCATGCGCCACTGGGTGCTGGCGTGCGCACCCACTTTTCGGACGATTTGTTATGGCTTCCCTTGGCCTGCGCACACTACTTGCGGGCCACTGATGACGTGACGCTGTTGGACCAACGCGTGCCGTTTCTGGAAGGCCCTCCGATTGCGCCAGGCGAAGAAGATGCCTATTTCACTCCCACCGTCAGCAAGATAGAAGCCACGGTGTTTGAACATGCCGCCCTCGCCATAGACCGCAGCCTGGGTGTTGGCGTGCACGGCCTTCCGCTGATGGGCAGCGGGGACTGGAACGACGGCATGAACCGGGTTGGCATGGGTGGCCGGGGTGAATCTGTTTGGTTGGGCTGGTTTCTTTGCCTGCTAGTTGATGTGTTCACCCCTTGGGCCCGTGCTCGTGGTGAAACCGTGCGCGCTGCCACCTGGGAGGCCGCCGCCATTGGCTGGAAGGCCGCACTTCGCGACAACGCCTGGGATGGCCAATGGTTCAAACGAGCCTACTTTGATGATGGGCAACCCCTTGGTGCGCACGGCAACAGCGAGGGTCGCATCGACCTGATAGCACAGGCCTGGTCGGTGCTGTCGCATGCCGCACCCATCCAGTTGCAGCGCGTTGCCATGGCATCCGTAGACTCGTTGTTGGTAGACCCCACGCTTGGCTTCATCAAGCTACTAGACCCCCCACTAAAGGACGCTGTGCCCAGTGCGGGCTATATCCAGGCTTACCCACCCGGCGTACGCGAAAACGGTGGCCAGTACTCACACGCGGGCGTGTGGGCCGTCATGGCTGCAGCAGAACTCGCCACGCACGATGACACCAGTGCCACCGCGAGCGACGATGTGTACCGCTACTTCACCTACCTCAGCCCAGCCCACCGAGCCGTTCACCCAACGTGGGGGCCACAGTACGGCATTGAGCCCTATGTCATGGCCGGTGACGTCTACACCCAGCCACCCTACGCAGGCAGAGGCGGCTGGAGCTGGTACACAGGTGCAGCTGCGTGGATGCATCGTGCTGCGGTGGAGTCACTGTTTGGGTTGCAGATCAATGCCCAAACGCTGGTCTTTCATCCCTGCCTGCCCGCACACTGGCAGCACGCTGAAATTACGCTCCGGCGGGAGACAAAAACGATGCGGTTCATACTGCTGTCAGCGAAACCTGCCGCGGCAATGGGCGCAATCGCGCAAGAGACCAACTATGCGGATGCGGTGCTCCTGTTGCCGGGGCAGGTGCTGCCCTGGCCAACCCTGCGCGACAACACCACCTTCGTCATACCGATCTTGCATGACTAAGTGGACTACAGCACCGACACCCGAAGCGTACTTTTCTACATTCAATAGGTCATTAACCACACCTCTAGGAGAACAACCATGAACATTCGCACCTCAATCGCTATTGCTACCACCGCCATCGTGATGCTGACCGCCACCGGCTGCGCGGTACAGCGCGGCCAAGAATCTGTAGGTGCCTACGTGGACGACACCGGCATCACCACCTTGGTGAAGTCACGCTTTGTAGAAAATAAACAGGTCGATGCTTCGGCCATCAGTGTCGAAACCATGAAGGGCACCGTGATGCTCTCGGGTTTTGCAAAAAACACAACTGAAAAAGCCACCGCTGAAACCATTGCCTGGGGTGTCAACGGTGTGAAGGCCGTAAAAAACCAGATCACGGTTCGCCCTTAATCCACGCTCTTCAACCACCCTTGATTTTGGAGAATGCCCCATGCCCCCCCACATACACACCCTGGCGCTCAACGCCGCACTGTTGACCGCCATGGCCCTCGCCGTTGGTGGCTGCAGCAAGACATCCGACGGCGGCGGCACGCCGCCACCGACCATCAGCGTTGGCACCGAGCTGGACGACAGCGTAATGACAAGCAGCGTCAAAGCGGCACTGATTGCAGACCCTGACATCAAGAGCTTTGATTTCAAAGTGGAAACCCGCAAGGGCGAGGTCATGCTGAGCGGCTTTGTCAACAACGAAATGCAGCTCAACCGCGCCGTGGAAATTGCGGGTGGTGTCAAGGGCGTGGTCAAAGTGACGAACCAAATGGTCGTCAAAAAGTAGTTAGCGCAGGGTCACGTCCACCAGC